>NZ_JBVVPX010000015.1:0-140770 GCF_055811375.1 Mesorhizobium sp. WSM4848 | reverse complement strand
TACATTCAACGACCTACCAAACCAGAAAATCTTCAATTTCGTCTTATCCACAGCCGAATCGGCGAAGACGGGCTAAACGCATCCAGTGCCGCGTCGGCCCTCCCGAAGGCCGCTCGCGATCGTGATGCAGCTCGGCGGTGCTGCTGCCAGGAGAACTAGTGTTTTTGGGCGATGCTGAAAAAGCGATGCCTGAACCGGAACGGCGACCTCATCTGCTTTGGCGACCTTATCGCCGCAGCCCGCTGCGTTACTGGCCCTCGCCACTGCTCCTCCGCCGCGGCGGTGAACTGCGGAGCCTGCATCCGCCCAATGCACCCGGTCTTCAGCTTGCGTCTGGGGTTCGCCAGGAAATCGGCGACAACCTCCGATCCGCAAGGGTCGGAATCGATCACATCGTGCCCAATCCCGCGAAGCACGACCACCTGCCCAAAAGGAAGGCTTTTGGCCGCACGATATGCCCAGTGAGTTGGTGTTGCCGGATCATACTCTCCCGACAACAGCAGGGTCGGGATATCCAAGCGGCGGGGACGCTTTTGCGAAACCGTCATTCCCTGAGGAAACCAAAGCGGGCAAACCCAGGTATAGTCGGCCTCTCCGATCCACTTCGTCCAGTATTCGAGGTGCTTGTCAGGCAGCCCGGATCGGTTGGTCTCAGAGCAAGTGACCGAAAAATCCATGCCTTGGGCAATCTCGGTATCGTCACCTTCAAAGATCATATCCGCAAGCGGTCTGAAATCGTTTTCGTATGTTTTCTCGACCAGCTTTGGAAGATCTTCGATAGCGTAACGATCATAAAGCAGCCCGAATATAAGCTCAAGAAAATCCGCGCCGGAGACATATCTGTACTGAACGGGAGCGTTTTCTCTGTCATCGCTCCGCAAAAGCACCGGCTGTTTGTCCAGCTGCTTTACGATCGCTCGCACCGCGTCTCCCAGTCCGCGCATGCAATTTTTCGATTTTTGGCAATCTCTTTCCAGCAGTCGCAAAGAACGATCCAGATTTTTCCCATCTTCTTTGAGGTAGTCGATATCAAGGGGAAGAACGGAATCCAGAATGCTCGCTGAGATGCCCTCTGGATGCTCGTTCATCACTTCCAGGGCAACTCTTGTGCCGTAAGAGACGCCGGAGAGCACCCACTTCTTTATGCCAAGAGCCTTCCGAACGTCGTTGACGTCTGCCGCATTTTCGGTGGTGTTGTAGGCGAAGAGATCAATGCCCTTTGCTATCAGCGCGCTTCGGCACGCGACCACCTCATCTCTCATGAGCTTGTCAAAGCTGATCTCAGCATCGACGCTTAGCGAAATGGAGTTCCAATGATCGGCCTTGAAGTATCGCGAACAGCTGAGCCTGGGAATTGACTTTCCTATTCCTCGTTGGTCGACCACGACCACTCGGCGCCCGATTATCCAATTTTGATCACTTATGAACTGCCACCATGCCTCGATGTCTTCCCTGTCGCCAATATCGGTGGGCTGGCCAGGCCCGCCCGTGAGAAACACAATGGGCTCATGCCGCTCGCGGTCGGGTTCGAAGACCACAACCGATAGGGTGATTTCAGTCCCGGAAGCTTTTTTGCGGTTTTCAGGGACATTGAGCGTCCCGCAGGTCATTCCACGGTCGCGCGGAATCTCGAACCAGCAATTCGTTTTCTTGAACTCTCCTGCATGGATATCCCCGCTCCACGCGCAAAAGAGAAATACAGCTGACGCGAGCTTAAGGAGTACTCGAACCAGATTGTTGAACATACGCCGGAAAGAAGTGTGCATGTTGCCCTCCATCATGCAGCAGGCCCTGAGGCATTCTCTCGGCACCGCTGAGCTTGGACGCGGTTCGTAGCTGGCGTCGCGGCACCCGGCGGGATGAGTGCGGTCAGTGTGGCAAGTGCAATAATGACTCCTATTTGTGCTCCTCGACGAAAGCCTTGCAGGGGAGTGACAACTGCTCGATCTTGCTTTCAAGATCGCATTTGCCGATCGGCATCATTGGGCAGAGGCGTTGGTAGTCACGCCTGCATTGCTTGCCCCAGAAATCTTTGAAAGCTTTTGCCTCGGCGATCGTCGGGTTCAACAGTATTCCCGAGCAGGCTAACGCCAAGCCTAACCACAGATGCTTCCCCATAACGCTCCCCACCGGTTGCTCCCAATATACGGGGCACAGGGTACTCCCCACGCAATAGAATGATCGTGGTTTCCCGGCCCACCGAATAGCTATCAATTATGAGTGCCTTCGATGGGCTGCGCATGACCCATTTGAGTACAGGGTCATAGGCGACGATGGCGTCCGGGCAGTTGTCACCGTTGGCCTACTCCTGAGCGTCCAGGAGCGTCGCATTCGGGTTGGCGCATGCTGACGAGATCGTCGGCGGGCACGCGGACTGCTTCGATGCCGTACCTGCCGCCGAAGAGCGGGAAGATATAGATGTTGGCGACGCCTTCGCGATTCTGGCGGCATGTGCCTGGTCACGGCTACGCTGGAACGCCGTTGCATGCGCCGCCTATGAGTCAGTGTTCCACGACATCGACCTTGCAGCGACCTTCAAGTCGGTCCCGCTGACCAAGGTCGAGGAACTCGCTGGCTCGCGCATCGAGATCGACCGGAACTTGAAGCTAGCCCGCCTCTTCGAGCCAGATCTCAACAAGTGGGGCATCACCCGCCAGTCATTGATCGACACCCCGCCATCCTCCTACCCATCAACAAGAGCTTGGGCACAAGCTATCCACGACGCCGATTCGACACTCGACGGTATGATCTGGACATCGCGGCGTTTCGACGAAGAAAAATGCCTGATCCTGTTTGGCACCCGCGTCGACGAATCCGCGATTGACGTCCTGGGTTCCGAGGATTTCGCGAATACGCCAGACCTGCTCGACCGCCTGGTCGAACTCGGCCGGCTCTCGCGCATCGTGCTGACCCTGTGACGGACTAGCTGTTAGCTCTGCGCCGCGGCGGACTTTTTCGGCCACCGCCTCGTCGGCATCGTCGCGATCGCCGCCGAGGTTATCAAGACAGATCTGGCTTCAGCGAAAGTTCAATGTGCAAATTGAGGTCGAGACCTGCGGGTGCCGATATCAGACGGCGCTTGCCTGGCGTCAGGAGCCGGGGACGCCGTATTCGCCGCTGACCTCGGCCAGATGCTGGTGCAACTCGCGAATGAGGCTCGCGCGAGGGCTCTTCGGGCGCTGCAGAAGCCCGATCTGGCGGAAGACCGGCGGATCGCCGAACGGTATCGCCAGGACATCGGCGCGCAGGTCCAGTATCGCTATCCGCGGCACGACCGACACTCCCAATCCGCTGGCAACGCAGGCCGTGATCGCCGAGATCGTATCCATCTCGGCAATATCGTTTACCACGATGCTCATGCGTCCAAGTTCACCCTCGATCAAGGCCGCGAGCGGAACGTTGCTGCGAAAACGGATGTAGGGTTGCGACTCCAGAACTTCCCCGACCGGCGCCAGCGGTATGCCGGGCGGCGCGATGAGATAAAGCGGCTCACGGATGAAGGGCAGCCAACGCAGCTCCCGTGCCGAGACACTGTTCTCGGCGATCATCGCGGCGTCGAGGCGGCCGCTCGCGACATCCTGCGCCAGCGCCTCGGACAGCCCCACGCGCAGCTTGATCTTCAAATCTGGATGATCCGCCGACAGACGTGATACAGCCTGTGGCAACAGGCCGATGGCGCTCGTCCGTACAGATCCGATGGCGAATGTGCCGATGATCCGGCGGCCGGAAATTGCGTCAATGGCGTTTTCAGCGACGCGGACCAACTCGGCTGCCGCTTCGACCATCTGATGCCCGGCTACGGTCAGCGCGGGCGGGCGGCTCTCGCGGTTGAACAGCGAAACGCCCACTTCGTGTTCAAGGGCCTGGATCTGCTGGCTGACCGCTGAAGGGGTCAGCGCCACCATGTTCGCGGCCTTGGCGAAACTGCCGGTTTCCGCAATGGCGAGCAGGGTTCGGAGCTGGCGTGTGTCCATTTATGCAGACTTTCTTACTCTAGTATCCAGAATTATCCGCTTTCATTCAGATTTACAAATGTTATGACGCAGCAAAGGTCTGACATCGTCAGAAAGTGGAGGAGAATGAGCAAGACTATCCTGATCACCGGGCCGAGCCTGGCGGCCGAAGCCGAGGCCGTGCTGAAGAGTGCCGGCTACACGCCCGTATACGTGCCGCCCTACACTGAAGGCCTGGGCCTGGTGAAGATGGTTGCCGAGGCCCGTCCGGTCGGAATCGTGGTGCGGATGGGTCGCGTGGATGAGGCCGTATTCGCCGCTGCGCCGCAATTGCGGGTGATCTCCAAGCATGGAGTCGGCGTTGACAATATTGACGTCGAGGCCGCTACCGCGCGCAATATTCCGATCGTCGTAGCCGCCGGTGCCAATGCGGTATCGGTCGCCGAACACGCCATGGCGCTGCTGTTCGCGGTTGCCAAGAAGATCGTGCTGCTCGATCGTGGCCTGCGCGCTGGCCGATGGGAAAAGCCGGGGTTTCAGGGCCGCGAGTTGGCCGGCTCGACGATGGGGCTGGTGGCCTTTGGCGCGATCGCCCGGCAGGCGGCGATCTATGCGAAGGCTTTCGGCATGGAGGTCGTCGCCTACGATCCCTTCCGCCCGGCCGAGGTTTTTGCGGCAGCCGGTGTGGCCCGGATCGAGAGCCTCGAGATGCTTCTATCCCGCTGCGACGTCGTCAGCCTGCATTCTCCGCTCACGCCGGAGACGCACAATCTGATCAATGCGGAGCGGCTCGCGATGATGAAGCCGAACGCGATCCTGATCAACACCGCCCGGGGCGGATTGGTCGACGAATGGGCGCTTGTCGCGGCCCTGGCGGAAGGCCGTATCGCCGGCGCCGGGCTGGACACCTTCGCCCAGGAGCCGCCGGCCGCTGAACATCCGTTCTGGTCCGAACCCCGCCTGGTGGTGACCCCGCACATCGGAGGTGTGACGGAGGCGGCGAACGCCCGGGTCGGCGTGGAGGCCGCGCAGGCCATCGTCGACGTTCTCGCTGGCCGGGACATTCCGAACCACCGCATTGTCAATTGCCCAAACCCGCCGACGCCGCGCCCGTAGCAAGCTGAGGAACCATCCCATGTCCATCGGATTCCGCATCCTGCGCCGCGAAAGGACGATCTCCAGCGAACTCGTCAGGCGTTTCGCGACACTCCCGGTTGCCAATGTCGGTGACAGCATGCACCGGATGACCGCCGGCGGCACCCGTCTCAGGAAAATGCACCGGGAGGGCGCGCTCGCGGGCGCAGCGCTGACCGTCAGGACGCGGCCGGGCGACAACCTGATGCTTCACAAGGCGATCGATCTGGCCGTCCCCGGCGATGTAATCGTCGTCGACGCCGGCGGCGACCTGACGAATTCGCTGATCGGCGAACTGATGCTGGCCCATGCGGTCAAGCGGGGCGTGGCCGGGTTCGTCCTCAACGGAGCCATTCGCGACGCCGATGCTTTCCTGTCGAGGAACCTGCCTGTCTATGCGGCCGGCGTCACGCATCGTGGGCCCTACAAGGACGGGCCGGGCGAGATCAACGTGGCGATCGCCATCGACGGCATGGTCATTGCGCCGGGCGACCTGATCCTCGGCGACAGCGACGGCGTCCTGTCGGTACCGGTCGACGTCGCCGAGGAGGTTTACGCCCGCACAGTCGCTAAGCAGGAAGCTGAGGCCCGGCAAATGGCGGCGATCGAGGCCGGCACGAACGACCGGAGCTGGGTCGACGCGGCGCTTCGGCGCCTGGGCTGCGAGATGCCCGAAGGAATCTGATCGAAGGACTGGTCCACCCAGCATGGGGCTGGGCGGCTTTGGAGGAGAAAGACGATGACCTTGATGAGAACGGCGGCCTTTGCCGCCACTCTTTTGACTGCCGGCGCGGACGTCGCACTGGCCGATTGGCCGACCGACAGGCCGATCCAGATGATCGTTGCCTTCGCCCCGGGCGGCAGCACCGATGTCATGGCGCGTGCCATAGAACCCTTCCTGGAGAAGGAACTGGGCGCGGACATCGTCATCGAAAATCGGCCAGGCGCTTCCGGCGAGATCGCCTACACGGCGTTGGCGAAGGCAAAACCTGACGGCTACACGTTCTCCTACATCAATACACCTGGTTTCCTGTCGATGCAGGTGCAGCGCAAGCTCGGCTACGATCCACAGAGCATCAAGCCAATCGCCCACATCGTCGACGATCCAAGTGCGGTCGTCCTCGCCGCGGGTTCTCCGATCAAGACGCTCAAGGACTACGTCGAGGCGGCGAAAGCAAAGCCTGGCGAGATGTCCTTCGCCTCGTCGGGCATCGGCACCGACGACCACCTTGCGATCATCCTGCTAGGGTCGGCCGCCGGCTCGACATTCACGCACATTCCCTTCAATGGCGCGGGAGAGACCCGGACAGCCATTCTCGGCTCCCAGGTATCCGCCGGCGGGCTGAACATCAGCGAGTTTGCCGGAAACGATACTTCCGGCCTGCGCATGATTGCGCATTTCGGGGCTGAACGGTCCCCGCAGCTTCCCGATGTGCCCACCGCCAAGGAGCAGGGTTTCGAGGTCGAGATGACTTCGGAGCGAGGCGTGGCCGCGCCGCGCGACGTCCCCGACGACATCACGCAGAAATTCTCCGACGCGATCAAGCGTGTCGTCGACAACCCTGAATTCCAGAAACAGGCCAAGCGGTTGGCGCTTCAGCTGGCCTATCTGCCCGGTCCGGAATGGGAGAAGCAGATGCCGGCGCGCCTCGAGCGGTTCCGGAATATTTGGGCTGAAACTCCCTGGGTGCAGTGATGTCGAAATCCCTTGAGGTCAAGCGGGACTATCCCGACATCCTGGCGGGAGCGCTGATGATCGGATTGGGAGCGCTTGGCCTTTGGGCCGGGCGCGACCTTCAATTCGGAACCCCGGCCATGATGGGGCCGGGGTTTCTCCCCGATGTCATCTGCGCGCTCCTGGTCGCAATCGGTCTTTTCGTTGTGGCCAAGGCCTTTGGCAAATCCTTCGAGCCGATCGCCGCGACGAACCTCAAGCCATTGGCGATTCTGATCGTCGCCATCGCCGGCTTCGCCTTTCTGGCCGAGAGGTGGGGATTTGTCGTGTCCACGATCTGGCTGCTAATCGTCGGAAGCATGGCCGATCAGGAATCCCGCTGGCGAGAGATCATCGCCTCGACGGTACTGCTGACGATCTTTGGCGCGCTCGTGTTCATCTACGGCCTCGGCGTGCAGATGCCGATCCTGCCGTTCTGACAAGGTTTGGGAGGAACCGATGGCCTTTGTCGACGTGTTGATGCTGGGCTTCTCCGAAGCTCTTACACCCATGAACATGCTGTTCTGCTTCATCGGCGCGCTGCTGGGCACGCTGATCGGCGTTCTGCCGGGCATCGGCCCGACGGCGACGGTGGCAATCCTGCTGCCCGTGACGTTTTTCCTGCCGCCGCTGGGCGCCCTGATCATGCTCGCAGGCATTTTCTACGGGGCGCAATATGGCGGCTCGACTACCGCCATCCTGGTCAATCTACCCGGAGAAGCCTCGGCGGTCGTCACCGCGATCGACGGGCACCAGATGGCGCGCAAAGGGCGCGCGGGAGCAGCTCTGGCCATTGCCGCACTCGGGTCCTTCTTCGCCGGCACCGTGGCTACGCTCGGACTTGCCGTCGCCGGCCCCACATTGTCGTCCTTCGCGCTGTCGTTTGGTCCGGCGGAGTATGTCGGACTCTGCGTGTTCGGACTTCTGGCTGCGACCATCCTGGCACACGGTTCCGTCATCAAGGCAATCGGCATGGTCTGCCTGGGCCTTGTGCTCGGCATGGTCGGGATCGACGTGAACAGCGGCTCGACCCGCCTGACTTTCGGCTCGACCGAACTCTATGACGGCATCGAATTCGTCGTCATTGCCGTCGGCTTGTTCGGTGTAGCCGAGATCGCCGGCAATCTGGAATTCAAGGAGGCGCGCGGCGTCCTGCAGAGCACGATCGGTCGGCTATGGCCGACCGCGCAGGAGTTCAGGGAAAGCTGGGCGGCGGTGCTGCGCGGCACGGCGGTCGGGACCGTGCTGGGCGTCCTCCCAGGCGGTGGTGCGACGCTCAGCGCCTTCAGTGCCTATTCCGTCGAGAAGAAGCTGTCCCGTAACCCGGAGAAGTTCGGACACGGCGCCATAGCTGGCGTGGCCGGACCGGAGTCGGCAAACAACGCCGGCGCCCAATCGTCCTTCATCCCGCTGCTGACGCTTGGAATCCCTTCCAACTCGATTATGGCGATGATGCTCGGGGCCATGACCATCCACGGCATCACGCCCGGACCGTCGGTGATCCAGAATCAGCCTGAATTGTTCTGGGGCCTCGTCGCGTCGATGTGGCTTGGAAACGCCATGCTGGTCATCATCAACCTGCCGCTGATCGGCGTCTGGGTGCGGCTCCTGAAGGTTCCCTACCGACTCCTCTATCCGGCGATCCTGCTGTTTTGCTGTATCGGCGTCTATAGCGTCAGCAATCGTGGCTTTGACGTCGCGCTGGTCATCCTGTTCGGTATCCTCGGATTTGTCCTGCGCAAGGCAAAATGCGAGGCGGGACCGTTGCTGCTGGGCTTCGTCCTGGGGCCGTTGCTGGAAACGAACCTCAGGCGGGCACTGCTGCTGTCCCAGGGCGACCCGCTCGTGTTCCTCGAACGTCCGATCAGCGCGGTCCTGTTTGCGATCACCGGGGTGATGCTGCTGACCCTGATCGTGCCGTCGATCCGGCAGGGCCGCAAGCAGGCCTTCGAAGCCACCGAGGACTAGCGCGGATGCTTCATCATTCGGCCTGGACCGATCGACGATTGCGAAGCGTTCTATCGCTCGACGACTTCGAGCGATTGGCCAGCCGGCATCTCCCGAAGCCGCTGTATGGATACATCGCCGGAGCGAGTGAGACCAATGCTTCGCTCCGGCACAACGCCGAATCCTTTCAGCGCTATGTATTCAATCCCCGCGTGTTGCGTGACGTTTCCGGCCGCAGCTGTGCGACGACCCTGTTCGGCGAGTCCTATTCCGCGCCGTTCGGAATCGCCCCGATGGGAATCAGTGCGCTGATGGCTTATCGCGGCGATCTCGTGCTGGCTGCCGCTGCCCGCGACGCCGGGGTACCGATGATCATGAGCGGCTCCTCCCTCATCAAGTTGGAAGAGATCGCGGAAATCGCGCCGCGGGCCTGGTTCCAGGCGTATCTGCCGGGCGAGCCGGATCGCATCGACGCGCTTGTCGATCGCGTGATCGCGGCAGGGTTCAAGACATTGCTGCTGACGGTTGACACGGCGACGCTCGCCAATCGCGAAAACAATATCCGGGCCGGCTTCTCCACGCCGTTGCGTCCAAGCATCCGGCTTTTCTGGGACGGCGTCTCGCACCCGTCATGGACGATCGGCACGTTCCTGAGGACCATCGTGAAGCACGGGATCCCGCATTTCGAGAACTCCTATGCCACACGCGGCGCGCCGATCATTTCGCCGTCGGTCGCACGGGATTTTGGAAGACGTGACCATCTGAACTGGAGCCATCTGGATCGCATCAGGGCGCGGTTTTCCGGAAAACTCGTCGTCAAAGGTATCCTCCATCCCGACGATGCCGAGCGCGCCGTGAAGACGGGCACCGATGGCATCATCGTCTCCAATCACGGCGGCCGCCAGCTCGACGGGGCGGTGTCGCCGTTGCAGGCGTTGCCCGACATCGTGGATCGCGTCGGCGACCGAACCGTCGTCATGCTGGATGGCGGCATTCGCCGCGGCACCGACATCGTCAAGGCGCTCGCGTTGGGCGCCAAGTTCACCTTCGTCGGGCGGCCCTTCCTCTACGCCGCTGCCATTGGCGGATACGCCGGAGTCCTGAAAGCCGCGGCAATTCTCTCATCCGAGCTTCACCGCAACATGGCACTCCTTGGTGTCAACGCAGTCGGAGAGATCACACAGGACCTGTTGCGAAGCAACTTTGCGATACCGAAATGAATGGAGCCAGCCCAGGTTCTCAGCAACTTGGTTACAGGCGGGGATCCGGATGTCGAAACGGGGAGTCAAGATGACGACTCGGAGGTTCGCATCTCTATTGCCGATTGGTGATCCCGACAGGAATCGAACCTGTGACCTACAGATTAGGAATCTGCCGCTCTATCCTACTGAGCTACGGGACCACGCGGCCCGACACATAAACGCTTCGAATCGTTTCGCCAAGAGGCAAGCTTGACCCAATCGGCCGGTTGCGTGTGGGACCGCAAAGATGAGCCGGAAACAGCGGAACTTCGGACCACCGCCGCGCTTTAGTGTGCCGAAGGAGATGCCGCATGAGTGCTACGAAAGAGTTCTTTGAAACCTGGCTGCAGGAGAACGTCGGTAACCTGCCCGCGGAAAGCGAGGTGAGCGTGGCCGTCCTGGTTCAGCAATTCGAGCAGGATGCCGACGCGGCCGGCTATGGTCACGAGGTGCGCGAGGACGAGATCGGCGACATCGAGGAGGCCATTGAGAAAGCCCTGGACAGAGCCAGGACAGGAGAACAGCCGCAAGCCGCCGATCCGGTCGAAGAGAGTGATCTGGCGCCGGTCATGGAGGCGCTGAAGGTCGATGACCCGAAAAGCGGGCCGTAGCGATCCAGGCAACATCGGTTGGTAGCCGACCAGCGGTTGCGGCTCTCCCCTTCCACACTACATGACCCGGCATGATAGATGCCAAACCACTCGGCGTTGTGATCGGCGTGGCTATCGGCGTCGCGTTGGACAATATTATTGCTGGTATCGGAATCGGTATTGCCCTGGGCATTGCCTTGGGCCTTGCGCGGAAGCGGTCCGGTCGCAAGTGACGATCGGAGCATCGCCACGTGCCGGGCCAGACCGCCATGTCGCCATCCCAAATCGCAGCGCACGCCTCGGATCAAGCCGCAGGCGGTTTTATGGGCGATGCATCAGGCGGCCAGCGCCGTCTCCGCGAGCTTCACCCAATAGCTCATGCCGTGCGGGATGACCTCGTCGTTAAAGTCGTAGGCAGGGTTGTGGAGACCGGCGGTGTCGCCATTGCCGATGAAGATGAAGGCGCCCGGCCGCGCTTCCAGCATGTAGGAAAAATCCTCGCCGCCCATCACCGGCTGGATGGCGCGGTGCACCTGTGCCTCGCCGGCGATGTCAGCGGCGACATCGCTGGCAAAGACCGTCTCTTCCGGATGGTTGAAGGTGACGGGATAATTGGCCTTGTAATCGACCTCGATCGTTGCGCCGAAGGCCGCGCCCACGCCCTCGCAGATGGCGCGCAGGCGCTGCTCCGCCTTGCTGGCGACCTCCTTTTTCAGCGTGCGCACGGTGCCCGCGATCTCGGCGCTCTCGGGAATGACATTGTAGGCGTCCCCGGCGTGGAATTTCGTCACCGACACCACGACAGCCTCGACCGGATCGGTGCTGCGCGAGGCGATCGTCTGCAGCGCGCCGACAAGCTGGCTGGTGATGACGATCGGGTCGATCGTGCCGTGCGGCATCGCCGCATGCCCGCCTCGGCCCTTGACGGTGATGGTGAATTCGGCGGTCGCCGCCATGATCGGGCCCGGCTTGATGGCGAATTGCCCGACCGGCAGGCCCGGCATGTTGTGCATGCCGAACACCTTGGAGATGCCGAAGCGCTCCATCATGCCGTCCTTGACCATCTCATTGCCGCCACCGCCGCCTTCTTCGGCCGGCTGGAAGATCACTGCGACGGAACCGGCGAAATTGCGCGTCTCGGCAAGATATTTGGCGGCACCGAGCAGCATCGCGGTGTGGCCGTCATGGCCGCAGGCGTGCATCTTGCCTGGGACGGTGGAGGCGTAGGGTTTTCCGGTGATTTCGCTGAGCGGCAGCGCGTCCATGTCGGCGCGCAGGCCAATGCTGGTGCCATCGCCGAGGCGGCCGCGAATGATGCCGACGACGCCGGTCTTGCCGAGGCCGGTCACCACGTCGTCGCAACCGAAGGCTTTCAGCTTCTCGGTGACGAAGGCGGCGGTCTCGAAGACGTCGAAATTCAGCTCTGGCGTCTGGTGCAGATGGCGGCGCCAGCCGGCGACCTCGTCGTGCATTTCGGCGGCGCGGTTGAGGATCGGCATGATGTTCCATCTCGCTGTTGGAGCAGACCGGCGCTGCCTGCTGCTTGGCAATTGTGCCTGCTGTCTTAGATTTGTCATTCAGGCACTTTGCCATCTTGACGTCACATAGGCTAAATAGCACCGCAAGATAGTGATCCGGATAGAGGGACCGGGTCACCATGCTGGCGATCGCGTAACAAATCTTACGGAGCCAGAGGCGACGGCGGCAAGAGGCGATTTCGGATTCCACCATGCGGTACAGGCATTTCCTCAAACTAAAGCGCGTCGCGTTTGACCGGGCGACGCGCTTTGGCGTTGTTGTTTTTATGCATGTTATCGCAAAACCGCTGCGCAGTTTTGCGCGACAGGCATTGCTGGCGGGCGCCGTGGCGCTTCCGGCGCTGGCCGGTCCGGCTCTCGCCAATCCGACGATCGTGTTCGACCTGGAGAATGGCAAGATCCTCCAGCACCAGGATGCTTTCAAGCGCTGGTATCCTGCCTCGCTGACCAAGCTGATGACCGCCTATGTGACGTTCCGCGCGATCGCCGCGGGCGAGGTCGGGCTCGATTCGCCGATCAAGGTCACGAAACGTTCCGCCAGCGAGCCGCCGAGCAAGATGGGCTTCAAGCCGGGCTCGGTCATGCGGCTCGATAACGCGCTGAAGATGATGCTGGTCAAGTCGGCCAACGATGTCGCCATGGCCGTCGGCGAGAACATCGGCGGTTCGCAGGCCGCTTTCGCCGAACGCATGAACACCGAGGCGCGCCGGCTCGGCATGACCGGAACGCATTTCGTCAACCCGAACGGGCTGTTTTCGCCGGACCAGTATACGACGGCGCGCGACCTCGGCTTGCTGGTGATGGCGATCCGCACGGAATTTCCGCAATATGCCCCATTGTTCTCGATCGAGGGCCTGGCCGTCGGCAAGAAGCAGATCCCGAACTACAATCTCCTGATCGGACGCTATCCCGGCGCCGATGGCATGAAGACCGGTTTCGTCTGTCCCTCGGGCTTCAACATGATCGGCTCGGCAACACGCGACGGACGCACGCTGGTGGCGGTGGTGCTTGGCGAGAAGTCGGCCGTCACCCGGGCCGAGACCGTCGCCAGGCTGCTCGACCACGGCTTTGCCACGCCGACACCGGGCTGGCTGACGGTAACGGCGCTGCCTTCCTATGGCGACACCACATCGGTCAACAACCTGAATGACGAGATTTGCAGGAAGAAGCCGGCTAAGGAGCAGTCAGAAGCTGTCGCCGTCGGCGATAAGAATGCGCCAAAATCTCCCTATCGAAAAAAACTCGATCACGCGCCGACATTGGTCGCAGTCGGCCTTGGCGGCGCCACCGGGCCAATACCGAAAGCCATGCTCGATGCATCGGGCCAGGAATATGCCGACGTGCCGCTGCCGAGCTGGCGGCCCGACCTGCCGCCGCCGCCCGGCGCCGAGCCGGCAGTGATCGGTTCCGCCACTGCGGCCCAGGAGCCCGCCAAGGCCGTGAACTAGCCTGATGAGCAGCGGCTTTCCCATCGCCGTCTCGGTGCTGACCGGTTTTCTCGGCGCCGGCAAGACGACTCTGCTCAACCGGCTGCTCAGGGATCCGGCGCTCGCCGACACCGCGGTCATCATCAACGAGTTCGGCGAGGTGGCGATCGACCATCTCCTGGTCGAACAGGCCTCCGACGGCATCATCCAGCTTTCCGACGGCTGTCTCTGCTGCACGGTGCGCGGCGAACTGGTCGACACGCTGGCCGATCTCGTCGACCGGCTGCAGACCGGCCGCATCGCCCGGCTTGCCCGCGTCGTCATCGAAACCACCGGCCTCGCCGATCCGGCGCCGGTGCTGCAGTCGATCATGGCCCATCCGGCGCTGGTCGAGGCCTTCCGGCTCGACGGCGTCATCACACTGGTCGACGCGGTCAACGGCGATGCGACGCTCGACGCCCATGTCGAGGCGGTGAAGCAGGCGGCGGTCGCCGACCGCATCGTGCTGACGAAAGCCGATCTGGCCACCGATCCGCGCGACGTCGAGGCCTTGCGGGCGCGGCTGCGGCAGATCAATCCGGGTGCCGAGCTGCTCGATGCCGGTGACAGAAGGACCGATGTAGCGGCGCTGTTCGATTGCGGCCTCTACAACCCAGCCACCAAGTCCGCCGACGTGCGGCGCTGGCTGGGCGAGGAAGCCGCCCATGATCACCACCACCACCATAGTGACCATGACCACGGCGACCATGATCACGACCATCGACACGATTCCCGCGTGCGCTCCTACTCGCTCGTTCATGACGGGCCGGTGCCGTTTTCGGCGATCGAGATGTTCCTCGACCTGTTGCGATCAGCACATGGCGAGCGCATGCTGCGCATGAAGGGCGTCATCGAATTGCTGGAAGACCCGTCGCGGCCACTGGTCGTCCACGGCGTCCAGAAGATCCTGCATCCGCCGGCGCGGCTGCCGTCCTGGCCGGACGGCCAACGCGGCACAAGGCTGGTGCTGATCACGCTCGACATGCCGGAAGATTACGTCCGCCGGCTGTTTGCCGCTTTCACCAACCGGCCGTCGATCGACACACCGGACCGCGCAGCGCTGGAAAACAACCCGCTGGCGATTGCTGGGCGGTAGGCTTCTCGTCTTGCAGACGTAGCGCTGCCCCTCACCTGCCTGCCGGCATCCTCTCCCCGTATAGTGACGGGGAGAGGGGGCGCCCTCATCGACGCTTTCGCCAATCAGCAACATTGCAGAAAGAGCGCCAAGGTTGCGGCCAGCTTCTTCCTCCCCGTTTACGGGGAGAAATGTCCGGCAGGACAATGAGGGGCAGCGCAGCAGAGCGGAATTGCTCTCAGCCGCCGCCGCGTTCGACGAGGAAGCGATGGCCGCCTGGGATCGCTGCCGTTTCGATCAATCGATGGCCGCTCTCGGCGCAGAAGGCGGGAATGTCGATGACGGCGAGGGGGTCAGTGGTTTCGAGCCATAGCCGGCTGCCCGGCCGCATTGTGGCCAACCGCTTTTTTGCCTTGAGCACGGGCAACGGGCAATTCAGGCCTTTGAGGTCGTAAACGGCGGCAGGGCTGGTTGAGGGCCTGTCTTGCTGGCCCCCATCTCCTTGTTCAGGCATGAAGCTCAGCCGCCGAACATGCCGAGCAGCTTCTTCTTCAGCCTTGTCGTCCTGCTTTCACCGGCATTCGCCGCCTGCGTTGCGGCCGGGGCGGCATCGGGGAACGACGCGATTGTCGCGGTAGCGACAGGCGCTTCGGCAGCGGCCCTGGCCTCCTCCTCTTCGGCCAGCGAATTAATCCTGGCCGTTTTCTTTTCGGCCAGAGCCTGAGCCTTGGCCGCCGCTTTCTCGGCCTTGGCCGCTTCTATCGCGGCAAGCCTTTGCTCCTCGGCCTTCTGCTTGGCGGCCTTCTCGGCGTCGAGCGCGGCCATCTTGCGGCCCGCCGGCGAATCGATGCGGCCCATGCGCGCCGTCTCGGTCACCGAGCCGTCAGCGTTGAACGACGGCGGCTCGATCGGCACGCGTTCGCCACGGGCGCGCCTCTTCGACCACTCGGAAACGATGCTGGCTTCCTTGATCCCGCCGATGGTCGGCTTCGGCGCCGGCACGCTGGCCTTGACCGCGCCGTTGAAAGCCGCCTCGTAGGTGCTCTGGTAGGCATTGAAGGCGCTCTTCAGCGAATCCGGCTGCGTCGTCGCGGGGCAGGCGCCGGTCGGATCGAAGGTCTCGCCGTCAGGCGCGACCTGGTTGAAGACATAGCGCTTCTCGCAGACATCGACCTTCGGCGGCACTTTCGTGATCTCGAAATTGTCGTAGCCGACCTTCAGCATCTTCCAGAATTCGTAGTTCGGGTCTTTGCGATAGCGCGCCATGTTGGCGGCGGTCATGCGGAACGGAAAGGCCTGGATCTGGAACTCGGTCTGCCCGCCCTGGAAAGCGTCGCGGCCGAAGGCGTAGATCTGCTCGATCTGCGCGTCGGTCATCGAATAACAGCCCGACGACGAGCAGGCGCCATGGACCATCAGATGCGAACCGGTGCGGCCATTGGCGCGGTCGTAGACGTTGGGGTAGCCGATGTTGAAGGCAAGGTGGTAGCTCGACCGCGGATTCATCTGCGCCGGACGGACCGTATAGAAGCCTTCCGGCGCCTGGCGGTCGCCTTCGGTGTATTTGGGACCCAGCTTGCCCGACCATTTGCAGATGTCGTAGCTGGCGACCAAGTCATAGCGGCCGTTGGTCTTGGCCTTCCAGATTTCGAGCTTGCCCTCTTCCTTGAAGATGCGGGCCATCACCGGCGAGGTGCGGGTCATGCCCTTGGCCTTCATGCTGGCCAGGACCTTGTCGGGCAGCGGCTTGTTGGCGTGGGGGGCAAAATCTTTCATCGAAGAATCATTGCAGCCGGCGACGCCTATCGCGGCAATCACAAGTGCGGTGCGGGCAAGCTTGGCAAACATGGCTTCGTCTTTTCTTTCGGACCGCAGG
Organism: Mesorhizobium sp. WSM4848; assembly: GCF_055811375.1. Lineage (NCBI taxonomy): Bacteria > Pseudomonadati > Pseudomonadota > Alphaproteobacteria > Hyphomicrobiales > Phyllobacteriaceae > Mesorhizobium > Mesorhizobium sp. WSM4848. Next base: position 124,236 of record NZ_JBVVPX010000015.1, on the reverse strand, counting down.
CATCAGCGCGTCGGGCCCAACCGTAAGCCCGTTAACCTTGAAAATTCCTTACCGCAAGCGCCGGGCCTTCCGGCAATCCGATTGAAACGAGTCCAGCGGCATTTTTGTGGCGGAAAGTGTTCAATCTCGCCACATTTGCTACGCTGACCTTCGGTTCGGGATCATCGTCTAGAGGTTTCGGCCCATGGAAAGGTATTTCTCGCGGCGCTGCTCACGAAAATCGGTGTTGGCGCCGGAGAATTCCTTCATTGTTTTGGCGATGAGATCGCCGGTGGCGGCAATCACCGTTTCCGGGCCACGATGGGCGCCGCCGAGCGGTTCGGGAACGATGGCGTCGATGATCTTCAGCTCCAGCAGATCCTGGGCGGTGATCTTCATGTTGGTCGCCGCATCCTTCGAGCGGGTGGTGTCGCGCCACAGGATCGAGGCGGCGCCCTCCGGCGAGATCACCGAATAGATGGCGTGTTCGAGCATGTAGACGCGGTTGGCGGTGGCGATCGCGATGGCACCGCCCGAGCCGCCTTCGCCGATGACCACCGAGATCGACGGCACCTTCAGGCGAAGGCAGGCCGAGGTCGAGCGGGCGATGGCTTCCGCCTGGCCGCGCTCCTCGGCATTGACGCCGGGATAGGCGCCAGCCGTGTCGACCAGCGTCAGCAACGGGATATTGAAGCGGTCTGCGAGTTCCATCAGCCGCACCGCCTTGCGATAGCCCTCCGGCCGCACCGAGCCGAAATTATGCTTCAGCCGGCTGGCCGTGTCCGAACCCTTTTCCTGGCCGATGATCGCCACCGGCTCGCCGCGGAAGCGGGCGAAACCCCCGACGATCGCCTGGTCCTCGCCGAAATTGCGGTCGCCGGCAAGCGGCGTGAAATCGTTGAACAGGCCCTTGATGTAGTCGACGCAATGCGGTCTGTCCGGATGGCGCGCCACCTGCACCTTCTGCCACGGGGTCAGCGCCCTATAAGTGTCGCGCAATGCGTCGCGCACGCGTTTCTCGAGACGGCTGATCTCATCGCCGACATCGACCGCCTCGCCATTCTCGGCGAGCTTCTTCAGTTCGACAATCTTGCCTTCGAGATCGGCGACCGGCTTTTCGAAATCGAGGTAATTGTACATTGTTGAGCGGACCGATAAGCCGGGAGGCAATGACTGACGGAACCTGGGAAACAGAGGCTCCGGGCGGTGGAACGTCGTCCTCACATAGCGATATGACGTCTAGTCGGCAAGCGGATGATGATCGTTGACCAGCCGCACCAGCCGCTCCTCCAGCACGTGCGTGTAAATCTGCGTCGTTGAAATATCGGCATGGCCAAGCAACTGCTGCACGGCCCTGAGATCGGCACCGTTCTGTAGCAGATGGCTGGCGAAAGCATGGCGCAGCACATGCGGCGATATTTTCGCCGAGGCGATGCCGGCCCGCGCGGCAAGGCCCTTCAGGTCGCGGGCGAAGACCTGCCTGGAGAGATAGCCGCTGTCGCTTGCCGCCGGAAACAGGAACGGGCTATCCGCCAAAGCCGGCACCGTTGCCCGGGCAGCGAGCCAGGCCCGCATCGCCACGCGCGCCTTTGCCGACAGCGGCACCATGCGTTCCTTGTCACCCTTGCCGCGCACCATGAAGAAACGATCGTCGCGCAGCGCCACCGTCACCGGCAGGCCGACCAGTTCGGAAACCCGCAGACCGGTGGCGTAGAGCACCTCGACCAGCGCATGCAGACGCAGCGCCGCCAGGCCGTCGCCGTCGTTCAGCGAGGCGTCAGCTGCCTCCTGCGCCGCACGGTCGATCAGCCGGCCGGTGTCGGCCTCGCTCATCGTCTTCGGCAGCGGCCGGCCCTTCTTCGGACTGTCCAGGGTTCCGGTCGGGTCGTCGCCGCGCAGACCCTCGGCGTAGAGGAACTTGAAGAACTGGCGCATCGCCGACAGCTTGCGTGCCTGCGAGGTGGCGGCAAAACCGCGTGCGGCTATCTCGTCGAGATAGGAGCGGATATCGGCGGCGGCGGCACCAGCGAGCCCGCCGTCGATCTCGGCTGACGCGTCTTCGAGGTCGCGGCGATAGCTGGAAAGCGTGTTTTCGGCAGCGCCGCGCTCGGCGCTCATCATTTCCAGAAAGGCTTCGATGCGGGCCGCGCCGTTCATGTTTCTCAGTTTTTCTTGGGTATGAGCTTTTCGGCAGGGATGCGCACGCTCATTTCGGCCTTTCTTGGCTCGACGAACATCGCCAGGGCGAACATCGCACCATAGACAATGCCGGCCAGAATCGTGAGCGTCACGACAAAGCGGAACAGTGTCGGCATCAATTTTCGCCCGTCTGCTTGTTCTGCGTTTCCAAACCCTGTGCCCTTATGAGACGCCAATCCGGCCAATTCAAGGGCGAAGCTCGGACGACGCGCGGCGGCGCCACGCTTGACGCAATCAGGCTTTTGATGTCGATACGCCGGCAAAGAGGGTCTAAAGCAGGCATTCGTGGGCTGGCCCACGAATGCCTGCCTGGATTCTTTGGCTTGTCGCAGGTTCTGTCGCAAAACCGTGGGACAACTTTTGCGGACCTGCTTAGAAACATCATGGTGTCATGAACGCGTTACCAGCCAATCCTCCCGATGAGAGCCATGCCGCGCTGCTCGGCCGGCTGGGCAGCCGTTCCATCGTCTTTGTCGGCCTTATGGGCGCCGGCAAGACGGCGATCGGCCGCAAGGTAGCGGGGATGCTGGGACTGCCTTTCATGGACAGTGATCAGGAAATCGAAAGCGTGTCGCGGATGAGCGTCCCGGAACTGTTCGAACGCTATGGCGAGCCCGAGTTCCGGGCGCTGGAGCAGCGCGTCATCCTGCGCATATTGGAACACGGCCCGCAGGTGCTGTCGACGGGCGGCGGCGCCTTCATGAGCGCGCAGACGCGGGAGGCCATTGCCGGCCATGGCGTGTCGGTATGGCTGAAGGCCGAGATCGACCTGTTGATGGACCGCGTTTCCAAGAAGCAGAACCGGCCGCTGCTGAAAAGCGCCGATCCCCGTGCCGTGATCGAGCGGTTGATGGCCGAGCGCTATCCGGTCTACGCAAACGCCGATGTTACCGTGCCGACCCGCGACGATCGCAAGGAGGTCATCGCCGCCGAGGTGGTGAACGCTCTTTGCGGGTATTTCGGCGTGGCAGCCGCGACAGGCGAGGTGCGCTCGTGAGCAGCAATGCGACCGTCACTGTCGAAGTCGGGCTCGGCGATCGCGCCTATGACATATTGATCGGCTCCGGCCTGCTGTTGCGCGCCGGCAGCGAGATTTCGCGCCGCCTGCCCGGCACGCGCGCCGCCGTGGTCACCGACGTCAACGTCGCCGCCGCCCACCTCGAGACGTTAAAAGCCGGCCTCGAAAAGGGCGGCTCCCAGCCTGCGGTTATCACTTTGCCGGCGGGAGAAAAGACCAAGAGTTTCGCGCATCTCGAAGAGGTGGTGGACGGCGTGCTGGCAGCCAGGCTTGAGCGCGGCGATGTCGTCATCGCGCTCGGCGGCGGTGTCATCGGCGATCTGGCTGGCTTTGCCGCCGGCATCGTGCGCCGCGGCATGAATTTCGTGCAGATCCCGACGTCGCTGCTGGCGCAGGTCGACTCTTCCGTCGGCGGCAAGACCGGCATCAACAGTGCGCGCGGCAAGAACCTCGTCGGCGTCTTCCATCAGCCGAAACTGGTGCTGGCCGACACCGAAGTGCTCGACACGCTGCCGATCCGGGAATTCCGGGCGGGTTACGCCGAACTCGCCAAGTACGGGCTCATCGATCGCCCCGACTTCTTCGCGTGGCTGGAGGAAAACTGGGGCAAAGTGTTCGCCGGCGGCCCGCAGCGGACCGAGGCGATCGCCGAAGCCTGCCGCGCCAAGGCAGATGTCGTCGGCCGCGACGAGTTCGAGACCGGCGACCGCGCGCTGCTCAATCTCGGCCACACGTTCGGCCACGCGCTCGAGGCCGCCACCCAATATGACAGCGCCCGTCTCGTCCACGGCGAGGGCGTCGCCATCGGCATGGCGCTGGCTTATCGCTTTTCGTCACGCCTCAACCTGGCAAGTCCCGACGATGCGGCGCGCGTCGAGGCGCATCTTGGCGCCGTTGGCCTGCCTTGGCGCATGGCCGATATTCCGGGTGAACTGCCTGATGCAGAAGCGCTGCTTGCCTTCATCACCCAGGACAAGAAGGTGTCGCGCGGCGCGCTGACCTTCATCCTGACGCGCGGCATCGGCCAAGCCTTCATCGCCAAGGATGTGCCGGCGTCGGAAGTGCTGTCGTTTCTGAGGGAGAACCATCCGGGTCAGCCGAAAGGCAGCCCGGGTCAGCAGAGAGGCCGGCCGGGTCAGCCGAAAGGCCGACCGGGATGAACGAGGCCGGCTGGATCGTCGCTGGCGTCCTTGCCGGGCTCGGCCTGCTCGCCTTTGCCTTTCGCGCGCGCCTGCTCGCCGCCTTCGGCTATCAACTGCAGCGCATCGAGCCGCAGCATTCGAACCATGATGAATCGCGCGGCGCCGTCGACGATTTTCGTCGCGACGGCCAGGTGGTGCGCGAGGATCGCGCCCGCATCGGCCGCCTGTCCGACCTCGATGAACTGGAAGTGTCCGATGTCATGGTCCACCGCACCAACATGCGGTCGGTCAATGCCGACAATCCGCCGGAGGCGGTGGTGCGCGAGATCCTGCAGAGCCCGCATACCCGCATGCCCTTGTGGAAGGGCTCGCTCGACAACATCGTCGGCGTGCTGCACGCCAAGGACCTGCTGCGCGCGTTGAACGATGTCGGCAACGACTTTTCCAAGATCGACGTGATGAAGATCGCTTCAAAGCCGTGGTTCGTGCCCGATACCACGACGCTGCAGGAACAGCTCAACGCCTTCCTGCGGCGCAAGGCGCATTTCGCTATCGTCGTCGACGAGTATGGCGAGGTCGAAGGGCTGGTGACGCTGGAGGACATCATCGAGGAGATCGTCGGCGAGATCGCCGACGAGCACGATATCGACATGCAGGGCGTCAAGCAGGAAGCCGACGGCTCCGTCGTCGTCGATGGCACCGTGTCGATCCGCGACCTGAACCGAGCGCTCGACTGGGACCTGCCGGACGAAGAAGCCACCACCATTGCCGGTCTCGTCATCCACGAGACGAAATTGATCCCCGACGAGAAGCAGGCTTTCACCTTTCACGGCAAGCGCTTCGTCGTCATGAAGCGCGACAAGAACCGGATTGCAAGGCTGAGGATCAGGCCGGCCGGCGAGATTTAGTTCTGATAGGTTCTTTCGCGGCTAATCAATCCTGGACGCTCGCCGCGCCGGCGTGCACTTTCGACTGGGTTGTCTGGAGGTGACGGTGATCGATCGGCGAACCCTGCTTTTGATGTCGATGGCTTTGTTGACGGACCGCGCCTCGGCGGCATCGCGGCGGCTTTCGCCCTCTCCGCAAACCGTCGACTACGGACCGGCCAGGCTCGACATCTACGCGCGCGCTGGCGAAAACTCCCTGCCTGTGATCGTTTTCATTCATGGTGGTGCCTGGCGAGCCGGCAATCGCGCCAACGTCGACGTCAAGCCGGACTTCCTGCTCGACAATGGCTTCTGCTTCGTCTCGATCGACTACCGGATGCTGCCTGAGGCTGATGTCGCCAGCCAGGCCAACGATGTCGAGCAGGCCTATCGCTACGTGCGCGCCAACATCGCCGGATACGGCGGCGATCCGAAGCGGATAGCGGTGATGGGCCATTCGGCCGGCAGCCAGCTCGCCGCACTGACCGGGCTGCGCGGCGGTCTGCCCGGCGTCGCGGCGCTGGTTCTGAACGATACCAGGGCCTATGATCTGGAGGCGCTTGCGAGAAGCGGCGGCATGACACGGGCCTATGCAAAGGCATTTCCCGACCCGGCGCAGTGGCGCGCGCTGTCGCCTGCCACCCATGTCGGGAGCCGCAAACATCCGCCGACCTTCATCGCCTATTCGCGCGCAACGGGTCGTGCGGCAGCCTCACGGGCCTTCGCCGAGCGCCTGCAGGCGACCGGAACGGAGGTGACACTGTTCGACGGCAGCGCCTATTCGCACATGTCGATCAATCGCAATTTCGGCGACGAAGGCGACGCCCTGACCGGTGCGGTGATGATTTTCCTGAAGGCAGCGCTCGGATAGAGCGGTTCATCGTTTCACGGAAACGCCGAACCGCTCTATCTCTTTGTTTTTGCGCAATTCCCCAGGGCAAGCGCTACGCGCTTTTCCCGGGAAAACCGTTTCACACTTTTCCTGGAATTGCTCTAATGGCTACCATCTGGTCTTTTCGTCCGGCGCGGCCGGCTCGATCGCCAGCGCATGGACACCAGCCTTCAATTCGTCGGCCAGCAATGCGTTGACCGCACGGTGGCGCTCGATGCGGCTCATACCGGCGAAGGCCGATGAGACGATGCGGACGCGGAAATGCGTCTCACCGGTGCCGTCATAGGTGCCGTGATGGTCGGAGTCCTGATGGTGATGGCCGGCATGGAGATGGCTTTCGTTGATGATGACCAGCCGCTCCGGCGAGAACGCCTTCTTCAACTTGCCTTCCATCGTCGACTGTATGGACATTCTTACTTCCCTTCACCACATAGGGTGGGCGCATGCCCCCCGAAAATCGGCGGCCTTAGCGCGTCCGGAAGGACGCACGGCGCCGCCGCCCGTGACAAAATTCGCCGCTCGCCCGCTTTATGCCGCGATTCAGCGGTTAGGGCGATCATCGCGAAAATGTCAATTCTTGTTTCGCACCGGCGAACAGCCCATAAATGGGTGAGATGAAACCGTACCCCAAATATTTCGAGAAAATTCGCATCCGCCCGGAGAAGGATGCGGAGCTGAAGTCTCGTTCGCCGATCTGCCAGTGGGACGGTTGCAAGGAGGCCGGCACCCATCGCGCGCCGGTCGGGCGCATGAAGGAGGGCGAGTATTTTCAGTTCTGCTTCGATCATGTGCGCGAGTACAACAAGGGCTTCAACTATTTCTCCGGTGTCCCCGATACCGAGATCGCCCGTTTCCAGAAGGAAGCGATGACCGGCCACCGGCCGACATGGAAGATGGGCGTCAACGGCGCCTCGACGCGCTCCTCGCCCGATTTCGCCCAGCAGCGTTCCGGCCGCGCCGGCTACTACAACCGCATGCGCGATCCGTTCGACCTGTTCAAAGGCCCGAAGGATCCGCGTGAGGCGCGTGAGCGCAAGGCCAAGCCGCTTGAGGCCAGGGCGTTGGAAACGCTTGGCCTTGATACAAAGGCGACTGGCAAGGATATCAAGGCGCGTTATAAGGAACTGGTGAAACGCCACCATCCGGATGCGAATGGCGGCGACAGAGGTTCGGAAGACCGGTTCCGCGATGTGCTCCAGGCCTATCGCGTGCTCAAGCAGGCAGGATTGTGCTGAGCGACCTCCGTGTCGTTTTCCAACTTTCATAAGGTTGGAAAAGGCTCTAAGACCGCCCCCGGACAAAATCGATTGCCGGCGAAATCAGGCGCTTCGCCCGTGGAGACGTTGATAAAGATGAACAAGGTCGATCGCGACATCGCCAACCTGCCCGACACCACCGTGCCGGTGAAGGAGAAATTCGGCTTCGAGTCCAAGATCGTGGTGCCGGCCTATTCGGTGACGAGCGAGCATGTGCCCGACATCGATCCTGACTATCTGTTCGACAAGAACACGACGATGGCGATCCTCGCCGGCTTCGCCTACAACCGCCGCGTCATGGTGTCGGGCTATCACGGCACCGGCAAGTCGACGCATATCGAGCAGGTCGCCGCCCGCCTCAACTGGCCCATGGTGCGGGTCAACCTCGACAGTCATGTCAGCCGCATCGATCTCGTCGGCAAGGACGCCATCGTCGTCAAGGACGGGCTGCAGATCACCGAATTCCGCGACGGCATCCTGCCCTGGGCCTACCAGCACAATGTCGCGCTGTGTTTCGACGAGTATGATGCCGGCCGTCCGGACGTGATGTTCGTCATTCAGCGCGTGCTGGAATCGTCCGGCCGGCTGACGCTGCTTGACCAGAGCCGGGTCATCCGCCCGCATCCGGCGTTCCGGCTGTTCTCGACCGCCAACACGGTCGGTCTCGGCGATACCACCGGCCTCTATCACGGCACTCAGCAGATCAATCAGGCGCAGATGGACCGCTGGTCGATCGTCACCACGCTGAACTATCTGCCGCACGACAATGAGGTGAACATCGTGCTGGCCAAGGCCAAGCACTATCGCGATGCTAAGGGCAAGGAGATCGTCAACAAGATGGTGCGTGTCGCCGACATGACGCGTTCGGCCTTCATCAATGGCGACCTGTCGACCGTCATGAGCCCGCGCACGGTCATCACCTGGGCCGAGAATGCCGAGATCTTCGACGATATCGGCATGGCGTTCAGGCTGACCTTCCTCAACAAGTGCGACGAGTTGGAACGCTCGCTGGTGGCCGAGTTCTACCAGCGCGCCTTCGGCCAGGATTTGCCGGAGAGCGCCGCCAACGTGGTTCTGGGCTAAGCATGGCCCTGAAAAGTCGCAACGCTTTTCGGACAAGGTCGTGCGCTACAGCGCCGCGCGTCCAATTGGACGCGCGACGGACGCTGTAGAACTTTGATTTCGCGCATGATCCTTTCCGAAAATCGATTCCGATTTTCGGGGTCATGCGTCGGGGAATGATCGATGGCGGGTCCGGGAGACAACACGCGCAACAAGTCGAAGACGGGGTCTGAAGCCGACAGCTTCAAGCGCGCCGTCACCGTCTGCATGCGCGCGATTGCCGGCGACAAGGACCTCGAAGTCGGTTTCGCCAAGGATCGGCCGGCGCTGGCCGGCAGCCGCGCCCGGTTGCCTGAACTGCCGAAGAAAGCGTCGAAGGCCGACATCGCCATCACCCGCGGGCTCGGCGATTCCATGGCGCTGAAGCGCGCCTGCCACGACACGCGCATCCACACCAGGCTGGCGCCGGAGGGCAAGCAGGCCCGCGCCGTCTACGATGCGGTCGAGCAGGCCCGCGTCGAGGCGATCGGCTCCCGCGCCATGCAGGGTGTGGCGGACAATATCGGCTCGATGCTCGAGGACAAATACGCCAGGGCCAACCTCATTGACGTCAAGGACAAGGCGGATGCGCCGATCGAGGAGGCGCTGGCCCTGATGGTGCGCGAAAAGCTGACCGGCCGCGCCGTGCCGAAGAGCGGCGAGCGGCTGGTCGACCTGTGGCGCCCTTGGGTCGAGGAGAAGGCTAGCGCCGATCTCGACGGGCTGTCGGCAAAGCTCGACGACCAGCAGGCCTTCGCCCGTGTCGTGCGCGAGATGCTGGCTTCCATGGAAATGGCCGAGGAACTCGGTGACGACCAGGAGACCGAAGACTCCGAAGACAATGATGAAAACCAGCCGCAAGGCGAGGAGCAGAGCGAGGAGGGCGGCGAGGACGATTCCGGCTCCGAGCAGGCGCAGTCGGATGATACCGAGGCGTCGTCCGACGACGAGCAATCGGCCGAGACCGAGGCGTCCGATGCCACCGCCGACGACCTGTCCGACGATGACGACGCCGATGCCGAGACACCCGGCGAGGCGCGCCGCAACGACAATCCCTTCACCAATCTGTCGAAGGAGATCGACTACAAGGTCTTCACCACCGCCTTCGACGAGACGGTGGGTGCGGAGGATCTATGCGAAGAGGAAGAGCTGGATCGGCTGCGCGCCTTCCTCGACAAGCAGCTTGCCAACCTTTCCGGCGTCGTCGGCCGGCTGGCCAACCGGCTGCAGCGCCGCCTGATGGCGCAGCAGAACCGGTCCTGGGATTTCGATCTCGAAGAGGGTTATCTCGATCCGGCGCGGCTGGTGCGCGTCGTCATCGACCCGATGCAGCCGCTGTCCTTCAAGCAGGAGCGCGACACCAAATTCCGCGACACGGTGGTGACGCTGGTGCTTGACAATTCGGGCTCGATGCGCGGCCGGCCGATCACGGTCGCCGCCACCTGCGCCGACATTCTGGCGCGCACGCTGGAGCGCTGCGGTGTCTCGGTCGAGATCCTCGGCTTCACCACCCGCGCCTGGAAGGGCGGGCAGGCGCGCGAGAAATGGCTGAAGGAAGGCAAGCCGCCCAATCCTGGGCGGCTCAACGATCTGCGCCACATCATCTACAAATCCGCCGACCATCCATGGCGGCGGGCGCGGCGCAATCTCGGCCTGATGATGCGCGAGGGCCTGCTCAAGGAAAACATCGACGGCGAGGCGCTGCTGTGGGCCCACAACCGCCTGATCGCGCGGCCGGAGCAGCGCAAGATCCTGATGATGATCTCGGACGGCGCGCCGGTCGACGATTCGACGCTGTCGGTCAATCCGGGCAACTATCTCGAACGGCATCTTCGGGCCGTCATCGAACTGATCGAGACGCGCTCGCCGGTCGAACTCCTGGCCATCGGCATCGGCCACGACGTTACCCGCTACTATCGCCGCGCCGTCACCATCGTCGATGCCGAGGAACTGGCCGGCGCCATGACCGAGCAACTGGCCTCGCTGTTTGGCGAGGAAAGCATGCGCGACACGCGACGCGGCGGCATGCGGCGCGCCGGATGATTTTTTCGCGGGGCGGCTTTCGGCAGACGCTTTTCGCCGCCACAGCGCTGGTGGTTGCCGGCATCGCCTTGTCGGCTGCCATCGCTGCCGGCACCGTTTCGGTCGAGCCGATCGAAATCTCAGCACGGCTGATAGACCGGTTTCATATCGGCGGTGACGAAAAGCGGTTCGGCCCGCTCGAATTCGTCGGCGGGCTGGAAATGACCTCGCCGTCACGCGATTTCGGCGCGCTGTCGGCGTTTCGCTTCCGCAAGCCCGGCAGTGATTTCATCGGCGTCGCCGACACCGGTTTCTGGTTCTTCGGCACCGTCACCCATGATGCCGACAAGCGCCCGTCCGGCATCCGGAATTTCCGTATGCAGCAAATGGCCGACGATGCGGGCCATCCGATCGACGAAAAATGGCAGGTCGACTCCGAAGGGCTTGCGGTCAAGGACGGCATTGCCACAGTCGGCTTCGAGCGCGATCACCGCATTGCACAGTTCAAGATCGAACCGGGCGACATGAAGCCGCCGTTCAAGCAATTGGATTTCCTGATTCCAGCCTGGGAGCTCCGCCAAAATCGCGGCTTGGAGACCATCACCCACGCCAATCCTCACGGGCAGCACGAAGGCGGGCTGGTCGTGGTCTCGGAAAAGAGCCTCGACAAATCAGGCAACATCTATGCGGCTGTTATCGAAGGGCCGCACAAAGGCGTTTTCACCGTTAAGCGCAACGGCGATTTCGATATCACCGACGGCGCCTTCCTGCCGGACGGCGACCTCTTGCTTTTGGAGCGCAGCTATTCGATGGCCCGTGGCGTCAAGATCCGGCTGCGGCGCATCTATGGCGAGAGCGTCGAGAAGGGCGCCGTTGCCGACGGGCCGCTGCTGATCGAAGCCGACATGAGCTACCAGATCGACAACATGGAAGGGCTAGACGTCTGGACCCGCGACGACGGCGCGCTGATGGTGTCGCTGATCTCCGACGACAACCACTCGGTGCTACAGCGTAATCTCTATCTGGAATTTATGCTGCACGAGGATTGAGAGGCGGTCGGCAAGGGACGGCCGATAACAAGTCTACGGCTTCGCACCGGTTGCCGCAGGCTGGGGTCCGTTGGTCGCAATCCAGATGACGTGGCGCGCGCCGCGCTTGCCATTGGCGCGGACTTTGACTTCCTCGACCGCGAAGCCCGCCTGCTTGAGCCTGCGGGTAAAACCGCTGTCGGGTCCCTGTGACCAGACCGCCAGAACGCCGCCGAGCGTGAGCGCTGCTCTCGCGCTGATCAGCCCAGCTATACTGTAGAGAGCATCGTTGGCCTGGTGGACGATCGCTTCCGGGCCATTGTCGACGTCGAGCAGGATGACATCCCAGGCCGAGGCTTCCGATCGTATGATCTGCCCGACGTCCGCCTCGCGAACAGTCACGCGTGGATCGTCGAGACAGCCGCCGAACAGCGAGGCCATCGGGCCGCGCGCCCACGCCACCACGGCGGGCACCAACTCGGCGACAACGATACGGGCATCGGCGCCAAGCCCGGCTAGGGCGGCACGCAGCGTGAAACCCATGCCCAGCCCGCCAATCAGGATTTTCGGCTGGCTACGGCCGGCAATCCTTTGGCAGGACAGCCGGGCCAGCGCTTCCTCGGAGCCGCTGAGGCGGCTGTTCATCAGCTCGTTCGAGCCGAGCATGATCGAGAATTCGGCACCGCGTTGTTTCAGGCGCAACTCGTGGTCGCCGGCAGGCGTTTTCGCGGTATCGAGCTGGACCCATGGGATCATGCTCGAGAACCTGTAAGCATGATCTTTTCCGAACCGAAGGTCAGCGATAGCAAAAACCGGTTCCCACCTTCAGGGATCATGCTCTATGCCGCCAGTGCCGGCTGGCTCCAGCGGGCGGCAAGCAGCCGGTAGGGGATCAGCGCCACCACGGCGATGATCAGCTTCACGCCGAGGTCGCCGAGCGCCCATGACACCCAGCGCATGGTCTCGACCGGCAGCACGCCCATCAGCGGCGCGGTTTCGAGCGCAAAGCCATCGTTCGGGCCAGCGAAGGCGAAAGCCGCTGAAAAGGCGATCGTGAAGAACACGGCGGTGTCGAACACCGATCCGACCAGCGTGCCGACGATCGGCGCCCGCCACCAGCTCTGCCGGCGCAACCGGTTGAATACGGTCACGTCGAGCAGCTGCGCGATCAGGAACGCGGTGCCGGAAGCCGCCGCAATGCGCACCAGCCGGTCGGCAGCCGTTTCGAATTCGATCAGGCCGTAGCGGAACAGCAAGGGCGGGATGACGACCGAGCAGATCACTGCTGCCGTGAAGCCGACAAACACGATCCGGCGCGCCACAGCCGGGCCGTAGCGGCGATTGGCAAGGTCGGTGACCAGGAAGGAGAACGGGTAGGTGAAGGCGCCCCAGGTCAGAATGTCGGCCAGCGACAGGCCGCCGACTGCACCCTGCAGCGGGAACTGCACGAGGATGTTCGACGCCACCACGACAAGCGCCATGGCCGCAACAAAGGGCAGGTATCGGGAGAAAAAGCTCATTTTTTTATCCTGGGTAATGGAACCAGCGGGGTGTCATGCCGAGTTCGGACGACACTCCTTGGAAGGCGGCTGCCTGAGAATCAAGCGGCCGGCTGTTCGGTGAGCTTCTTGGCGATCTGCTTCTTCAGCAGCCTCGCGCGCTGCGACAGCTCCTTGGCGTCGGCCTTGGCCAGGAACGCATCAAGGCCGCCGCGATGCTCGACCGAACGCAGCGCGTTGGCCGAAATGCGCAGGCGCACATTCTGGTTCAGCGCTTCCGAGATCAGCGTCACATTGACGAGATTGGGCAGGAAGCGACGCTTGGTCTTGTTGTTGGCGTGGCTCACATTGTTGCCGGACATGACTGCCTTGGCAGTGAGTTCGCAGGTGCGGGACATGGTTCTAAACCTTCAGTTCTCGGTCTGGCCAAACATTCGACCCGCGCCGGGTGGCGCGCGGTTTTCGGTCAGGCGGCCTTATGGAAAAAGTTGGCGTTCCATAGTTGCATTTCGGCGATGCGTCAAGCTCCGGCTTGCGCGCGGGTGTGACGACGCCTTTCACATAAAGGCCGAAATTCAGTCTATAAGCGGTCGCACAAGGAGATGCCAGGCTGGAGTTGCGCGCTTCTGCTGAAAATCGAGGTTCGATCCCGCCATGCTTCGTTCGTCTCATGCTCTCCTTGCCTCGCTCGCCGTGGCGCTGCCGACGGCAATTTCTGCCGCCACGCAACAATCCTTCAAGGGCGAGTATACGGTTTCGATCCACGGCTTATCGGTGGCCAAAGCAAGCTTTTCCAGCAGTTACGAAGGCGATACCTATTCGATCGAAGGCAGCGTCTCCAGCGCCGGCCTCGCCACAATATTCGACGACACACGTGGCACGGTCTCGTCGAAGGGCAAGATTTCGGGCAAGCAATTGCAGCCGCAGGCGTTCCGCGCCGACTACAAATCGGGCGACAAGGCATCGATGATCGATATCCGGTTCGCCAACGGTACTGTTGCCGCGACGAAGGTCGTGCCTGCGCCGAAGAAGCGCAATCCCAAGAACTGGATACCGCTGGCCGCCAGCCATCTCGCCTCGGTGCTCGATCCGATGGCCGCCACCGTCATCCACGCCGATGGTCTCGACAAGGTCTGCGGGCGCACGGTGAAGCTCTATGATGGCGAGATGCGCGCCAATCTGACGCTGACCTATGAGTCAAAAGGCTCGACCTCGGTGCGCGGCTACAAGGGCGATACCGTCACCTGCCGGCTGGATTTTGAGCCGGTGGCGGGTTATCGCAAGAACCGCAAATCCTTGGATTACCTGAGAAAGCGCAGCCGTATCACGGTGACGTTTGCACCGGTCGGCCAAACCGGCGTATATGCGCCGATCCACGCCACGGTCGGCACGAAAATCGGCACTCTCACCGTCAGCGCGGAGCGGTTCGAAGCGATAGAATAGGCGCAATCGCGCGCCGCCGGAGACGGACATGGGGCGCGCAACACTGATCGGCTTCTCCGCGGTCGCCATGTGGGCGCTGCTGGCGCTGCTTACGGACGCTTCCGGCAAGGTGCCACCATTCCTGCTTTCGGCGATCACCTTCACCATCGGCACCGGCGTCGGGCTCGTCGCGCGGCTGTTCACGCCGGCCACCGCCGGGAGCGAGAAAATACCGCCGCAAGTGTGGGTGATCGGCATTGCCGGCCTGTTCGGCTATCACTTCTTCTATTTCACCGCGCTGCGCAACGCGCCGGCGGTGGAGGCGAGCCTCATCGCCTATCTGTGGCCGCTGCTGATCGTGCTCGGATCGGCGCTGATGCCGGGCGAGCGGCTGGCCTGGAACCATGTGGTCGGCGCACTGCTCGGCCTTGCCGGCACTTTCCTGATCGTCACCAAGGGCGGCGGGCTTGCCTTCGACGCGCGCTATGCATTCGGCTATGCGATGGCCGGCGTCTGCGCCGTGCTGTGGGCGTCCTATTCGCTGTTGTCGCGCCGCTTTCCGTCGGTGCCGACCAGCATTGTCACTTGGTTCTGTGCGGCCACGGCAGCGCTTTCGCTTGTCTGCCATCTCATGCTGGAAGAAACGGTGCTGCCTGTCGGCGCCGGCCAGTGGCTGGCCGTGCTCGGCCTCGGCCTGATGCCGGTGGGCGCTGCCTTCTATGCCTGGGATATCGGCGTCAAGCGCGGCAACATCCAGGTGCTGGGCGCGGCAAGCTATGCCGCGCCGCTGCTGTCGACGCTGGTGCTGATATCAGCCGGTTTCGCCGAGCCGTCCCTGCGCATCCTCGCCGCCTGCGTGCTGATCACCGGCGGCGCAGCCCTTGCGGCGAAATCACTGTTCTTGCGCAAGAGGGCTGCGAGCGAGGCAGGGGCGTGATGCCGTTTGCCGGCGGCATCGACGCCAACGCCAATGCGACGCTGCTGTTTTCGCTGGCGGCGGCGGTGGTCTACGCCTTCACCATCGACATGCCACAGACACTTGCGCGTTCCGCGATCAAGTCGCTGGCCGTGGCGATGCTTGCCGTGCTCGCATCGCTGCAGGGCGGTCCGTGGCTGCTCATAGCTGCGCTGGCGCTCAGTGCTATGGGCGATGCGTTGCTGTCACGCGACGGCGAAAAGGCTTTTGTCGGAGGGCTGGCCAGTTTTCTCGTGGTGCATGGGCTTTACATCGCGCTGTTCCTGCGCTCCGGCGAGGGGGTCGGGCTGCTCTCGGCCGAGCCGTGGCGCGCGGCGATTGCCGGGGCAATGGCCGTGTTCGCGCTCACCAGGCTTTTTGCGCTGTGGCGCCGCGTCGGCCCTGCCCTGCGCCTGCCGATCAGCGTCTATATCGCGACAATTTTTGCCATGGGCATTTCGGCCCTCACTCTGAGCAATCTCTGGATCATCGGCGGCGCCATGCTGTTCATGGCGTCCGACGGGCTGCTCGCCTCGGAAAAGTTCCTGCTGAGCGCCATCTCGCCGCACCGCGACTGGATGCGCCACGCGGTCTGGATGCTGTATTATGCCGCCCAGCTGGGGATCACGATGGGTTTCCTGCTAGGCTAGGTTAGGTATGTCGATATTCAGGTGATGCCGGCCTGCAAACGGCGGTTTCCTGCGCTTCCGGTACTCACGTACCCAAACGTACGCTCCGTTCCGGTTCTCGGAATCCACCATTTTCGGCTCGGCCTGACCTGAATCTCGATATACCTAAGGCGTTCCCGGTTGCCAGCCCGGTTCGGCCAGCTCGAAGGCGGCGAAATCGAAGCCCGGCGCCACGGTGCAGCCGACCAGCGTCCACTCGCCGATGCTGCGCGCCGATTGCCACCAGCCTGCCGGCACGACGATCTGCGGCCGCTCGCCCGCCGCCAGTCCCGTGCCGAGCACCTGCTCGATCACCGGCCCGTTTTCCCGATGCATCGACAGTGCCAACGGGGCGCCGGCATAGAAATGCCAGACCTCGGCGGCGTCCTTGACGCGGTGCCAGGCCGACACTTGCTCCTGCTCCAAAAGGAAATAGATCGCGGTCGAATGGCCGCGCGCGCCCTCCGCGCCATCGCGGAAGGTCTCGGCATACCAGCCGCCTTCCGGATGCGGTTTCAGGCCGAGCGTTGCGATGATTTCGGCGGAACTGGTCATGATTTCCAGCACGTCATGGTGCTCAGAAGTTATCCTTGCGCTTGCGAATTTCGGCGAACACTTCGGCGTCGGAGGCGTTCTCCATGCCGAGATGCTTGCGGATTGCCGGATCGTGCCAGCGCAGGAACGGATTGGTCGACAGTTCCTCACCGATGGTGGTCGGCAGCGTCGGCTTGCCGTCGGCGCGCAGCGCCTCGATTTTCGCGGCGCGCTCCTTCAATGCCGAATTGGTCGGATCGACGGTCAGCGCGAAGCGGGCGTTGGAAAGCGTGTATTCATGGCCGCAATAGACGACCGTCTCGGCCGGAAGTGCCGCGAGCTTCTTCAACGAATCGTACATCACCGGCGGCTTGCATTCGAACAGCCGGCCGCAGCCGAGCGCGAACAGCGTGTCGGCGGTGAACGCCACTTTCGACGCCGGCAGATGATAGGAGACATGGCCCGCCGTGTGGCCGGGCGTGGCGATCACGTCGATCCTCTCCTCGCCGAGGTGGATGACCGAACCCTGCTCGACGGTTTCGTCGATGCCGGGAATCTTGGCCTGTTCCGCCTCCGGTCCGACGATGCGCAGCTTGAACCGTTCCTTCAACGCCAGATTGGCCTCGACATGGTCGACATGGTGGTGCGTGGTCAGGATCGTCGTCGGCGCCCAGCCGGTGCGCTCGATCGCGGCCAGGATCGGCGCCTCCTCGGGCGCGTCGATGATCGCGGTCTGGCCGCTTTTCGGGTCATGCACCAGCACTCCGAAATTGTCGCTGCGGCACATGAATTGTTCGATTTCAACCGGCATCGCATCTCTCCACGAGAGCGGTTCATCGTTTCACGGAAACGCCGAACCGCTCTCTCTCCTTGTTTTTGCGCAATTCCGGACGGAAAACCGTTTCACACTTTTCCTGGAATTGCTCTAGTGCGCCGCGCGTCCAGTTGGACGCACAAAGGACGCTCTAACACTTTTTATCTGCTGCATCGTGCTTTCCGAAATCGAAACCGATTTCTGGCCGATGCAGCAGTCGCCGCAGACATAGGGCGCTTGCCCGCGGGTGTCATCCGCCTTTGTTGAACTTGGACAGCATCGAAGATAGCGTGCCGCGCATGTATTCCGATATCGTCGACCTTCGCTCCTTTTATTCGACCACGCTCGGGCGATTGGCCGAACGCTCGATCACCATGGCGTTGTCCTCGATATGGGCTGTTGTGCCCAATGAGCGGCTGGTCGGCCTCGGCTACACTTTGCCGTGGCTGGAGCGGTTCGGCACCGATGCCGAACGTGTCTTTGCCTTCATGCCGGCGACGCAAGGCGCGGTGGTCTGGCCGGCCGCCGGGCCGACCGCGACCGCGCTGGTCTTCGATGAGGAATTGCCGCTGGTCGATGCCTCCATCGACCGCATGCTGCTCGTCCATTCACTCGAACATGCCGAGAACCCGCGCGAGACGCTGAACGAAATCTGGCGGGTGCTGTCGCCCGCCGGCCGCGTCGTCATCGTCGTGCCCAACCGGCGCGGTGTCTGGGCCCGTTTCGAGCATACGCCGTTCGGCAGCGGCCGGCCTTTCTCGCGCGGCCAGCTCACCGAATTGCTGCGCGAAGCGAATTTCACGCCCGCGGCATGGTCCGACGCCCTGTTCTTCCCGCCATCGCGGCGACGCTTCATGATGCGGTTCCACAATGTGCTGGAGCGCGCCGGCCGCAGGTTCTGGCCGATCTTTTCCGGCGTCATCGTCGTCGAGGCGCAGAAGCGGCTCTATCAGGGTGTGCCGGTCGTCCAGCGCGCCTCTCGCCGCGTCTTCGTGCCGGTTTTCTCGCCGCATGGCGCCACAAGGCTCGGCCGGATATCGCCGACCGGGAACGCGCCGTCGCCGGGCCGTCGATGACGTTTTCGTGATCGGGTCCACGCTTTTTCCCACCTATCTGTCGTGGGCGGGTTTGCTACCCGATTGAGTTGACTTGTTCACCGGTTTCAGCACCGCTTGCGAAGGGTCTTCATCAATGGCTGATCATCCGGATTTCGAGGCCAGCGCCACGCCGATTGCCGCGTCGGTCGAGGCCAGCAGCCTGCGCGACCAGCTGGCGACAATCAGGCTGGCGCTGGCGAAGTCGCCGATCCGCAAACAAATGCTCTGGGCCTGCCTCGGCATAGTCGCCGTCATTGTGGCAACCTCGATCGGGCAGGTTCTGCTCAATCGCTGGAACGAGCCTTTTTACGACGCGCTGGCTCGGCGCGACATGCAGAGTTTCCTGCACCAGCTTCTGGTGTTTGCCGCCATCGCCGGCGGGCTTGTGGTGCTCAATGTCGGCCAGACCTGGCTCGACCAGACGATCCGGCTGAAGCTGCGTGAGGGGTTGACCGTCGATCTGATCGGTGAATGGATGCGGCCGGCGCGGGCTTTCCGCCTTGCCAACGCCGGCGCCATCGGCGTCAACCCCGACCAGCGCCTGCAGCAGGATGCCGGGCATCTCTCCGATCTTTCGACCGGTCTCGGCATAGGGCTGTTGCAGTCGTTCATTCTGCTTGTTTCGTTCGTCGGCGTCCTATGGTCGCTGTCTTCCGGCTTCGTCTTCCATGTCGGCGGCTATTCGCTGGCGATTCCGGGCTACATGGTGTGGGCCGCGATTCTCTATGCCGGCACCGCCTCCTGGCTGAGCTGGCTGGTCGGACGGCCGCTCATCCGCTTCAACAGCGACCGTTATACGCGCGAGGCGGAGCTGCGCTCCTCGGTGGTCCGCGTCAACGAGAATGTCGATGCCATCGCGCTTGCACACGGCGAGACCGACGCGCGACGACGGCTTGAGCTCGACCTCGGCACGGTGCTGGGCGCGATGCGGCGCATCTACAGCGCCCAGATCAATCTTTCCTGGGTGACCGATACCTATGGCTGGATCACTGTCGTCGCGCCGATCCTCGTCGCCTCACCGGTCTATTTCGCCGGTGATATCAGCTTCGGCGGGCTGATGATGGCTGTCGGCGCCTTCAACCAGGTGCATTCCTCGTTGCGCTGGTTCATCAACAATATCGGCGGCATCGCCGATTGGCGCGCCACGCTGATGCGCGTCGCCGATTTCCGCATCGCGCTTGCTGAAACGGATGTGCTCCACCACACCGAGAGGCGCATCGAGTTCGGCGAAAATCCGGACGGCAGGCTGACATTCGAGAACCTTGAGGTTGCGTCGCGGGATGGATGCACCAAGCTCGCCGAGCCGCATGTCGAAATCCGTGCCGGCGAGCGCGTCATGATCACCGGAGATCCGCGCGCCGGCAAGACGCTGTTCTTCCGCGCCATTGCCGGTCTGTGGCCGTGGGGAAGCGGGCGGATCGGCATGCCGGCCGGAGAGGTGCCCGCCTTCGTTCCCCGAAAACCCTATTTCCCGCTCGGCACGCTGCGCGAGGTGCTCAATCACGCCGATGCGGCGGTCAGCGACGCCGAGATCTCGGCGGTGCTTGCCGAGGTCGGCCTCGGGCGGCTGTCGTCCTCGCTCGACCGGTCGGCGCGCTGGGAGCGCGAATTGAGCGATGACGAGCAGCGCCTGCTTGCCTTTGCCCGGCTGGTCTTGCGGCAGCCGAAATGGGTGATCATCGATGAGGCTTTGGACACCTTCGACGGCGCGACGCTGCGGCGGGTGCTGTCGATGCTGGAGGCGCGTCTTGCCGACGCCGCGATCCTCAATATCGGGCGTGGCCAGCACAATGTTGAATTCTTCCCGCGCTCATTGGCGATCGTGAAAGACGTCGAGCGACCGGCTCTCAAGCCAGTTCGCGTCAGGGCCGGCGCGATCGAACCACCCCCGGCCGTCGCCAAAGCCCACCAACAGGCATAGCCGGCCGTACAGCCAAGCTTTATTTTGCCGTGATCGCGGCGAAAGATTGCCGGCATCGTTCGGAAGCCTGCAGCGTTGGACCCATGCTTGACGCGCTGAAAGCGCGTCCCGGTGAAGAGATTCATGCGACACGCTTTGAGTTTTTGTTTCGATGCTTGTCGATACCCCAAGACCGCTGCGCGCTTTTGGGCGACCTGCGTCAGCCTGCTTGCCTGCCTTGCCCGTGCCCAGGCAGCACCTTTGGCCGCGCCTGCCGACACCATTGCCGTGGACGTCGAACTGGTGCTGGCGGTCGACATCTCGCACTCGATGGACGAAAAGGAATTCGCCCTGCAGCGCGCCGGCTATGTCGAGGCGCTGCGCCACCCCGACTTCATCAATGCGGTGCGTTCGGGTGTGACCGGACGCATTGCGCTGGCCTATTTCGAATGGGCAGGCACCGTCCGCGACGATGCGGTCATTGCCTGGCAGGTCATCGACAATGCCGAGAGCGCCGAGGCATTCGCCGACAAGATCGAGGCGCGCCCGTTCAGGAGCTTTCGCGGCACCTCGATTTCCAGTGCGCTCGCCTTCGGCGCCAAGCTTTTGGATGGAGCCGCCTTCGACGCGACGCGCAGCGTCATCGACATTTCAGGCGATGGCCCCAACAATATCGGGATTCCGGTCACCACGACACGCGACGCCGCCGTGGCAAGAGGCATCGTCATCAATGGCCTGCCGATCCTGATCAGCCCGTCGCCCAGCTACAGCCATCTCGACCAATACTATGCCGAGTGCGTCACAGGCGGGCCAGGCTCCTTCGTGCTGCCGGTCTATGCCGCTTCGGAATTCGTGACCGCCATACGCCGCAAGCTGGTCCTCGAGGTCAGCGGTGTTGCCGATCCCAATGCCGGTCCCAATGCCGATTCCGGATCCGTCCCGGTCGATACGGCAGCACCGGTCGACTGTTTGCAAGGCGAGCGCGGTCGGCGGTTTTTCTCGGATCCGTATTTCCCGGAACTTGATCGCTAAACCTTGATGAATGGCGATCAGTCCTGGATGGTCTCCGGACTGAGGCAGGCGAGCGCCATATTGGCCGAAGAAGCGACGGCCGTTATCGCCTCAACAAAAACACCGCCTGCTGGCCAAAGAAATTCCAGAACCACCATGGCATCGAGAGGCCGATTTTCTGGCCATTGGCGTCGAGCGCGGTTGCCTTTTCCACCGTTGCGCCAAGCTCCTCGCAGAGATTGACGAAGTCGCGGATGGTGCAGAAATGGATGTTGGGCGTGTCGTACCAGGAATAGGGCAGGTCCTTGGTCACCGGCATCCGCCCTTCGACGAACAGCGAAAGACGCACCCGCCAATGGCCGAAATTGGGGAACGAGACGATGGCGTGCTTGCCGATCCTGAGCAATTCGTCGAGCACCAGCTTCGGGTTGCGGGTCGCCTGCAAGGTCTGCGACAGGACGACGAAATCAAAACCCTTGTCGGGATAGAATTTGAGGTCCTTGTCGGCGTCGCCCTGGATGACGGACAGGCCGCGCGCCACGCATTCGTTGACGCCGCGCTGCGACAGCTCCATCCCGCGGCCATCGACCTGCTTCGTCGCCTGCAGCAATTCGAGCAGCAGACCATCGCCGGAGCCGACGTCCAGCACCCGCGACTGCGGCGGGATGAGATCGGCGACGACTTCGAGGTCGACGCGCTGGGCGTGGTTGACACTCATGATCTTGGCTTTTGATTGGCGCATGATGCCAGTCCGGAAAGCCTGCAATCTTTCGGGGTCATGCGCTGAGCCCCCTGGCGCGGGCCGCCGAGGCGATGAAGCCGTTGATGGCGGCGAACAACTCCGGTTCGTCGAGCAGGAAGGCGTCGTGGCCGCGATCGGTCTCGATCTCGACGAAGGACACCGAGGCGCCGGCGGCGTTCAGCGCATGAACGACCGAGCGGCTCTCCTCGGTCGGGAACAGCCAGTCGCTGGTGAATGAGACCAGGCAGAAACGGGTCTTGGTGCTGGCAAAGGCGTCGGCGAGCCGGCCGCCATGGTCGGCGGCGAGGTCGAAATAGTCCATCGCCCTGGTCATGTAGAGATAGGAGTTGGCGTCGAAGCGGTCGACGAAGGTCATGCCCTGATGGCGCAGATAGCTCTCGATCTGGAAGTCTGCGTCGAAACCGAAGGTGAGCGCTTCACGGTCCTGCAGGTTGCGGCCAAATTTCCGGTGCAGGGCCGCCTCCGACAGATAGGTGATGTGAGCGGCCATGCGCGCCACGGCCAGTCCCTTTTCCGGGCGCTTGCCCTGCTCGAAATATTTGCCGCCATGCCAGTCGGGATCGGCCATCACCGCTTGCCGGCCGACCTCATGGAAGGCGATGTTCTGCGAGGAATGGCGCGCGCCGGTGGCGATCGGCAGCGCCGAGAAAACGCGCTCCGGATAGCTCGACGCCCATTGCAGCACCTGCATGCCGCCCATCGAGCCGCCGAGCACCGAGAACAGCTTTTCGATGCCGAAATGGTCGACCAGCATCAGCTGCGCCCGCACCATGTCGCGGATGGTGATGATCGGCAGGTCGAGCCCGTAGGGCTTGCCGGTGGCGGGATTGGTAGAGGCGGGGCCGGTCGAGCCGAGGCAGCCGCCGATGACGTTCGAGCAGATGACGAAGAAGCGGCTGGTGTCGATAATCTTGCCGGGGCCGATCAGCACTTCCCACCAGCCCGGCTTGCCGGTCACCGGATTGGTGCTGGCGACATGCTGGTCGCCGGTCAGCGCATGGCAGACAAGGATGGCGTTGGAGCGGGCGTCGTTGAGCGTGCCGTATGTCTTGTAGGCGATCTGGAACGGCGACAGCAGTGTGCCGGCATCGAGCTTGAGCGGCTTGTCGGCGCCGAAACGCAACACCGGGCTCGACGGCTCGACGGCCTCGTTGTTGGTTCTTTTCGTGTGCAGCGCGACCATCGCATCCTCTTACATCAACCCATCGCGTTTTCCGAAAGTCGATTGCGATTTTCGGATCGATGCGACTGTCCGGCCGGCTGCGGACAACTAAAAACCGGCATTGCCTTCGCAAAGCCGGTTACTGGATGCAAACGGCCCTTTAGCGAGTTGTTTAACGTGGCTGCAAGCCGACCGGCCAAATCACCACGGGATTTCGCCTTTCTTTAGGACCGGCGCGCCGCGGCGTCAACGGCCAGTCACGCACGATCATTGCCGCCTCTCGACATTCCGGGCCACGGCTTGTATTTCCGCGGCGGCTTCCAGTGTGGCGGATTCGAAATTCGCATCGCGTTGGAGCAGCGGAAGCGTTCTCGACGGATTTTTGCAATATGAACCAGGCATCGGATCAGGCACGTCCAACGCCCCGCGCGGGGATCATGGACATCGAAGCCTATGTGCCGGGCAAAAGCACGGCGCCAGCCGGCGTTGCCAAGGTCCACAAACTGTCGTCGAACGAGAACCCGCTCGGCCCCTCGCCGAAGGCGATAGAAGCCGCGCGCGACGTCGCGGCCAAGCTCGACATCTATCCCGACGGCACCGCAAGGCGCCTGCGGGAGGCAATCGCCGAGGTGCATGGCCTCAACCCGGCGAACATCGTCTGTTCCAATGGTTCCGACGAGATTCTTGGCCTGCTTGCGCAGACCTATCTCGCGCCCGGCGACGAGGCTGTGATCACCGAGCACGGCTTCATGGTCTATAAGATCTACATCCAGTCGGCAGGTGCTGTCCCGGTCTCGGTCAAGGAAACCAATGAACGCGCCGACGTCGATGCGATCCTCGCTGCGGTGACGCCGCGTACCAGGATCATCTTCCTCGCCAATCCCAACAACCCGACCGGCACCTATTTGCCGTTCCAGGAGGTGCGCCGCCTGCATGCCGGCCTGCCTCGAAACGTGCTTCTGGTGCTGGATGCAGCCTATGCCGAATATGTCCGCCGCAACGACTATGAAGCCGGCGTCGAACTGGTGGCTGGTGCGGAAAACGTGGTCATGACCCGCACCTTCTCCAAGCTTGGCCTCGGTGGCGCGCGGATCGGCTGGATGTACGCACCGATGCATGTCATCGACGCGATCAACCGCGTGCGGGGTCCCTTCAACGTCAACGCGACGGCGATCGAGGCCGGCATTGCCGCGATCCGCGACCGCGCCCATGTCGAGCGCAGCGTGGCGCATAACGAGACCTGGCTGACCTGGGTGAGTGAGGAGTTGACCAGGCTCGGACTGCGGGTGACGCCGAGCGTCGGCAATTTCGTCCTCATCCACTTTCCCGAGGACCAAAAGCGTTCGGCGGCGGCTGCGGACGATTACCTCTGCGCGCGCGGCTACATATTGCGGCGCGTTTCCGGTTACGGCTTCCCGAATGCGCTGCGCATGAGCATCGGCACCGAAGAGGCCAATCGCGGCGTTGTCGCCGCCCTCGCGACATTTCTGAAAAGCTAGAACACCATGACATCACCGATGTTCGAAAAGATCGCGCTGGTCGGCATCGGCCTGATCGGCTCGTCGCTGGCCCGCGTCATCCATCGCGACGGCCTCGCCGGTCACGTCGCCATCGCGACGCGCAGCGAAACGACACTGGCGCGGGCGCGCGAACTCGGCCTCGGCTCCTCTTACACGACTGACGCGAAACAGGCGGTCGGCGATGCCGACCTGGTCATCGTTTCGGTGCCGGTCGGCTCTTCGGGCGAGGTCGCCGAGGAAATCGCACCGGCGCTGAAGCAGGGCGCCATCCTCACCGATGTCGGCTCGACCAAGGCGTCGGTCATTGCGCAGATGCAGCCGCATGTGCCTGCCGGCGTGCATTTCATTCCCGGCCATCCGCTGGCCGGCACTGAAAAATCGGGTCCGGACGCCGGCTTTGCCGAATTGTTCGAAAACCGCTGGTGCATCTTCACGCCGCTACCCGGCACCGATCCCGAGGCGCTGGCAAGGCTCTCGGAATTCTGGCGCCGCTGCGGCTCCAACATCGACACGATGGATCCCCAGCATCACGACATGACGCTGGCCATCGTCTCGCACCTGCCGCACATCATCGCCTATAACATCGTCGGCACCGCCGACGATCTGGAGTCGGTGACCAAGTCCGAGGTCATCAAATATTCGGCCTCTGGCTTTCGCGACTTCACGCGCCTTGCCGCTTCCGACCCGACGATGTGGCGGGATGTCTGCCTGCACAACAAGGATGCCATCCTCGAAATGCTGGCGCGGTTCTCGGAGGATCTGGCCTCGCTGCAGCGGGCGATCCGCTGGGGCGACGGCGAAAAGCTGTTCGACCTGTTCACCCGCACCCGCGCCGTGCGCCGCTCGATCATCGAGGCTGGCCAGGACATCGACGTGCCGGACTTTGGCCGACAGGCGGTGGAACATCCGGCCAAGGGATAGAGCATCGGACCCGTGCCGGTTTCGCTTTGAAAGCTCGCCGCGCGCTCAGTCCGGCCAGTGAGCCGCCATCATCGCCAGTGTCTCGGCCCTGTCCGGCGCGCCCAGCCTGCCGCCGAAGCGCAGGCATTTGAGCGCGGCGGCGGCGCTGGCAAAGCGCAATGTCCGTTCGATCGGCATGGCCTCGGCCAGCCCGACGGCAAAGGCGCCGTGAAACACGTCGCCGGCGGCAAGCGTATCCACTGCCTTGATGCTTGGCGCCGCGACATGGCGCACCGACGCCAACGAGCGGTCGAACCACCAGCTTCCCGCTGCGCCGCCAGTCACCGCGACGAATGCATCGGTGCGTCTGGCCAGCGCTTCACAGGCCTCCTGCGGGCCTTGCTCCTCACCGCAGAGGATGAACGCCGCCGGCTCCGACGCGACGATATGCGTGGCGAGCGGAAACAGCCGTTCCAGCACGGCCCGTGGCGCGGTGTCGGCGTCGAGTATGGCTGGACGGCCGATTGCGCGCGCCGCCATCAGGGCCAGAGCTGCCGCGCCCGGCCAGCGCACGTCGACCAGGACGGCGTCGAATGCGGTGAGATCCTGAATGGGGAGCGCTTCGGGGTCGGCCTGGGCGAGCTTGTCATAGAACGGAACGATGATGCGCTCGCCATGCGTGTCGACCAGGATGGCCGACAGTGCCGACCGCGCGCCGGCGACGCGCCGGACAAAGTTGCAATCGACGCCTTCGGCCTCGATGCCGGCGACCAGCTGATCGCCGACGAGGTCGTCTCCCGCGCTCGCCCACAGCGATACGTGCGCGCCGAGGCGGCGTGCGGCGCAGGCAGCGCTCGAAGCCATGCCGGAGGCGATCTGGACGCCGTCGGCCGCGATGAACTTGCCCTGACGCGCCGGAAGCGTGTCGACGCGAAGGATCGTATCGAGCGTCAGCGCGCCAACACTCAGGAGCTTCACCGGGCGGTTCATCTATCTTCCTGTTTGGCCATGGTCTTTCCGAGCTGGAGGTTCGCAATCATCGCCTAATCGACCGGCTCGATGCTGCCCAGCGGGATAAAACCGAGCGAGGCCTTGCCCTTGACGATCTTCAGCGGCATCGACGGTTCGTTGCCAAGCAGCGCCAGCCCGGCAAAGCCTGTTTTGATCTGGCTCTTCTGCTCAGGAATGGCTTTGCCGAGGATTGCCGCCACCGCCTTCGGATCGCTGAGCCTGATCATCAGGTCGGCGTCGATCAGCCCGTCGGCATCGACCAAAACCGGTCCTGAAACGGTGACGCGCGCGCTCCCAGACGACAGATCGAGCTTGCCGATATCCACTGCCTGGCCGCGCAGGCTCTCTGTTTGTGTCTTGATCAGCGCCACGCCGTTCTTCAGCGTCACCTCGCCGCCGCCGTCAAGCGGCGGCAGCACGCGGCCATCGATCGCCCCCGGATCGATTTCGAGATCGGTAAAACTCCCGGCATAGTCGATGTCCTGGCCGTTCGGACGCAATTCTCCGGCCGCTGTCCCAGCGCTGAACAGCTCGACCGGGTCTGAGCCATCGGCCGGATCGGTCTGGGCGGACAGAGCCTCTGCCTCCAGTGAAACGCGGCGGGGCAGGGGCCAGGACAGTTTGACGTTCGCTCGCAGATTGTCCCAATCGATCCACAGCGGCGCCATCCCTGGCACGGCGGTCCTGAGCGGCCCGCGCAGGTCGGCGCCAGGCGCCAGGATCTGGGTAATGTGCGCGACTGCTTTGAGGCTGCCGAGCGAAGCGGCGACGTTCCTGGTGTCGTCCTGATAAGCCAGACTGTCGCAGGAAACGGCGAAGCTCAAGGGATAGCCGTTGACCGTGAGATTGGCGCAGTCCGCCTCGATGCCATTGCCGTTGAGCTCGGCCACCGCCTTGCCGGCTTCGCTCTTGACCTTGTCTGCCAGGTAAAACCAGCCGGCGCTGTAGAGGCCGAACAGCACGACGATGAAAACGCCGAGCCAGAACAGCCGGCGGAGAAAATTCGGCGGGCGTTCGTCATTTGACGTCATGCTGCGGCTCTCGTTGGCGCGTGTTGCACAGGTGTCGTTTCCGGCAAGATCGGGTAGACGGAGACGGATTCTAAAAAACACCGATTCCAGTGCGGTGCTGCAACCAGGCTTGGCGATATGGGCGATTTTTGGGTTTTTGGCTACGGCTCGCTGATCTGGCGGCCGGGATTTGCGCATGTCGAGACGCGACGCGCCCGCCTTCATGGCTACCGCCGCTCGCTGTGCGTCTACTCCTTCGTGCATCGCGGCACGCGCGAACGGCCCGGCCTGGTGCTCGGCCTCGACCGTGGCGGCTCCTGCATCGGGCTGGCTTTCCGCGTCCCCGGCGATCTGCGCAACGAGGTCATCACTTATCTGCGCGAGCGCGAGCTGGTCACCAATGTCTATCTAGAGCGCATGCTTAGCATTCGCCTCGACAATGACGCTACGAACGGCGAGAGGGTCTCGGCGGTCGCCTATGTCGTCGATCGCGCCCACGAGCAATATGCCGGCGCGCTCGATGCTGCCGATGCGGCGAGCGTCGTTCGCGGCGCCGTCGGGCAGTCGGGAAAGAATGAGGACTACGTGCTCAGCACGCTGGAGCACCTCGAAGCGCTGGGCATCCGCGACCATTGGCTGGAAGAGGTAGCGAAACGGATCGCGCCTTTGTGAAGCGCTGGTCGGTGGAAAAGTCGGCCGGCCCTTTGACGCCGGTACGGCCCGCCATAGGTTAAGCCGGTCACGGGGCTTTCGCCCGCCTCTTTCCATTCCCCACGGAGATCAGTCTTGCAGAAACGTCGTCTCAGTCAAACCGACCTGTCCATCGCACCACTGGTTCTGGGCGGCAACGTCTTCGGCTGGACCGCCGACGAGAAAACCTCTTTCGACCTGCTCGACCGGTTCGTCGGCACCGGCCTCAACGCCATCGACACCGCCGATTCCTATTCGCGCTGGCTCCCCGGCAACAAGGGCGGCGAATCCGAAACGATCATCGGCAAATGGATGAAAAGCCGCGGCAATCGCGACAAGGTCGTGGTGATAACCAAGGTCGGGTCGGACATGGGACAGGGCAGGAAAGACCTCTCCGCCGGCTATATCGAAAAGGCTATCGATGCGTCGCTGAAGCGGCTGCAGACCGATGTCGTCGATCTCTATCTGTCGCACTGGCCGGACCCGGCCACCCCTTACGAGGAAACGCTCGGCGCCTACCAAAAGCTGCTCGACAAGGGCAAGATCCGCCATGTCGGCGCCTCCAATCTCGATGCCGGCCAGTTGCGCGCCGCGCTCGAC
This sequence comes from Mesorhizobium sp. WSM4848, assembly GCF_055811375.1. NCBI lineage: Bacteria > Pseudomonadati > Pseudomonadota > Alphaproteobacteria > Hyphomicrobiales > Phyllobacteriaceae > Mesorhizobium > Mesorhizobium sp. WSM4848. The sequence continues at coordinate 95,117 of NZ_JBVVPX010000015.1, read as the reverse complement.
GTGGCAAGCCTGCGCGGCCTGCCGCGCTATGCGGTGCTGCAGCCGGAGTACAATCTCTACGATCGCGCCTCTTTCGATGGGCCGCTGCGCGATCTGTGCATGGCCGAGGATGTCGGCGTCATCACCTATTTCAGCCTCGCCAAGGGGTTTTTGAGCGGCAAGTACCGCAGCCAAGCCGATCTCGGCAAAAGCGCGCGTGGCGACGACGTGAAGGGCTATCTCAACGCGCGCGGCATGCGCATCCTGGTGGCACTCGACGCCGTGTCGGCGCGTCACTCGGCCAAGCCGGCGGAAGTGGCGCTCGCCTGGGTGATCGCGCGGCCCGGAGTCACCGCGCCGATCGCCAGCGCCACGACGCTGGACCAAGTCGACAGCCTCGTCCACGCCGCATCATTGGAGCTTAGTCCGGACGATATTGCCGAGCTCGACAGCGCGAGCGCATAGACGCCAGCGCGAAGCGGCGGCTTGATCAAACAGCAGCCAAGAACCGTGAGCGGCCTGCGCCGGAAAGGCTCCCTGCACGATCGTTCAAGACGCCCTGGTGTGCCCTGCCATACCGTTGCCGGCATCGCGCTTGGATACTGGTATACAGATGTCCGAACAGGTCTTTTCCCATCCGGAACTATGGCAGCAATTGCTCGCGCTTGTGCTGGCATCGGCGGTCGTAATGGGCAGTCCGGGGCCGGCGACGATAAGCGTCACCGCCGTTGGCGCCGCCTTCGGCCTGCGCGATTCGCTCCGCTACGCCTCGGGCATCATTCTTGGTACGGTCGCCGTGCTTTTGGTCGTGGCGACGGGCATTACGGCCATGCTCGCCTCTGTGCCGACGCTCACACCGCTCCTGGCGGTGGCATCCGCAGCCTACATCCTCTACCTCGCCTTCAAGATAGCAACGGCCCCGCCTCTGGCAGCGCGTACCGGCGGGGCGGCACGTCCCACATTCCTCGGCGGGTTTCTTCTGGCCGTCGCCAACCCGAAAGCCTATGTGGCGATTGCCGCCGTATTCGCCGGCACGTCGTCCGCCGGTGAGCTCGATGCAGGTCTCAAGCTGGCGGTCCTCGCTTCGATGATCGTCGCCATCCATGTCCTGTGGCTTCTCGCCGGGGCAGCATTTGCGCGCTTCCTGCGCAAACCGCTGGCCTCGCGGATCATCAATCTGACGTTCGCGGCGACACTGGTTTTGACCACGGCGCTGGCTGTGATTCCCTAGGGGATACTGCCGACCAAGCAGATGGTTCAGGCCAGGGTATCGGAGCCAAGTTCCCTCAGCCGCTTTACCGCCGTCGGCGGCATTGGCGGCGGCTTGGGCGCCTGGGACGCCTCGATGAGCAGCTGGTCGCAGGCGGCTTCCGTCTCGCCGATCAGCCGTTCCATGAATTCCTCCTTGCCCAACCCCCCCGGGATCGGCGGCAGGAAGCGCGCCTTGATCGTGCCGGGATAGCGGAGGAATTTCCGCCGCGGCCAATAGAGGCCGGCGACATGGGCGACCGGCACCACCGGAATGCCAAGCTGGGTATAGAGCTCGACGATGCCGTATTTATAGGCCGGCTCGTCGCCCGGCGCCCGGCGCGTGCCCTCGGGATAGATGATCAGCTGGCGGGGATTGCGCGCCAGCTCCTGCCTGGTCGCGGCGACCACCGCTTTCAGCGCCTTCGAGCGGCTGCCGCGGTCGACCGGGATCATCCGCATTTTCAGGATGTACCAGCCGAAGAACGGGATCCAGGTCAGTTCCCGCTTGAGGATATAGATCGGATCTTGCAGGAACGGGAAGAAGGCGATCGCGTCCCAGAAGGACTGGTGCTTCGGCGCCAGGATGAATGAACCCTCGGGCAGGTTTTCCTGGCCGGTGATCTCGCTTTTGGTGCCGGCGATCTTGTCATAGAGCCACATGCTGGTGTGTGACCAGAATTTCGGCACGAACCAGGCGCGGTGGCGCGGCGACAGGAAATAATACGGGGTCCAGAGAATCATCTGGACGATCAGATTGACGTAGAAGACGAGGTTGAACGCCAGCGAGCGGACATAAAGCATGCAGGAAAGAGCCCGGTGAGGAGGTGTGCGTTGGTTACACCAAGCGCGGGCAAAAAGGAAACGGTGCGATGGCGCGTTCTTCAGGCCTGCGACGTCGCTTGCAGCAGCCGTTTCTTCAGGCGTGGGGCGGCGAAATCGAGGAACGCGCGCAGTTTCACCGGCAGCAGGCCCTGGCCGGCATGCACGAGATTGACCGGCCATGGCTGCGGCTCGAATGCCTCCAGCACGGTGCGGAGGGTGCCCGACTGCACTGCAGCTGCGATCTGGTAGGAAAGCACGCTCGTCAACCCGGTGCCGGCAATCGCGGCATCGATCGCCGCTTCCGCGGTGTTGACCCGAAGCCGTGAGCGGATCGGAACGGTGAGGTCGGTCTTGCCCGTAGCAAACGTCCATGCGCCTGGAGCGGTGAGCCCCTCGAAGGTGACGCAGTTGTGTGCTGCGAGGTCTTTCGGCGTCTTCGGCGTGCCGTGGTCGGCCAGATAGGCCGGGCTCGCGCAAACAACGCGCCGAATCGAGCCGATGCGGATGGCCACCAGGCTGGAGTCGGGAAGCTGGCCGATGCGGACGGCGAGATCGATGTGCTCCTCGGTCAACTGGGTTATCCGGTCCGCAAGCATCAGCCGAATAGCCACGTCGGGGTAGGCGGCGAGAAAGCCGGTGACGACCGGCAGCACATGCAGGCGGCCAAAGACGATCGGTGCGGTGATGATCAGTTCGCCTGTCGGGGCGCTGTATTCGCCGGCGGCGGTCCGCTCGGCCTCGCCGACCTCGTCGAGAATGCGATGGCAGGCGGCGAGGTAGGCGTGACCTGCGTCGGTCAGCGTCAGCTGCCGCGTCGAGCGGTTCAGAAGACGCGTCTTCAGATGCCGCTCCAGGTCGGAGACCTTGCGGCTGACCGTTGCAAGAGGGATGCCGAAACGGCGCCCAACGGCCGAAAGGCTGCCGGCCTCCACCGCGGCGACGAAAAGCGACATGGCCTCGAGGCGATCCATACTTCTCCCAGAAAATGGAAGGATTCTTTCCATTTATGCCATCTGCATCCGGAACATGGAAGGCATTATCTCTTCGCGGGCTATGGCTCGCAGTTCTGCTTCAAAGGAGGCCTTTTCCATGAATGCTCACGTCTTCACCAGCGATGTCGCCTTTACGCCAACCGTCAAGGCGATTCAGGCCCGCAAAGGCTCACGCGAGGCCTATGCCCGCGTCGAGGAGCGCGGCGGCTGGCAAGCTGATATCACGCCCGATCTCGCCACCTTCATCGAGGCGCAGACCAGCGTCTTGCTGTCGACGGCCAATGGTGAGGGCCAGCCCTACATCCAGCATCGCGGCGGGCCGGCCGGCTTCCTCAAGGTGCTCGACGAGCGGACGATCGGCTTCGCCGATTTCTCCGGCAACAGGCAATTCATCACCCAGGGCAATCTGGACGACAACCCGCGGGCTTTCCTGTTCCTGATCGACTATGCGCATCGGCAGCGCATCAAGATCTGGGGCAGCGCGCGGGTCGTCGAACAGGACGCCGAACTGATGGCGAAGCTGATGCCTGAAGGCTACAAGGCGCGCCCGGAGCAGATCATCCTGTTCACGGTTTCGGCCTGGGATTCCAATTGCCCGCAGCACATTCCACAGCGTTTCGAAGCGGCCGATGTGGCGGCGGCGCTGGCCGAGCGGGACAAGCGTATCGAACGTCTCGAACGCGAAATCGCGCAACTGCGTAGCGCCTCAAGCGCCACGCTCAAGGAATGATACCGCTGCCGGTTCCTGATCGGCTTAGTTCGGCGCAACAGCCTCGGCCAGCGCGATGCCGGTTGGCGTTGGCTTGACCGGCACGATGCCGCGCGCCAGCGCCAGCAGATATTTGTTGTATTCGGTGAACAGCACGCGCAAGGCTCTAGGCTTGGTCAGCCAGCCGCCATTGCCAAGATTGCTGTTGACCACCGGATAGGGCTCGAGCTTGGCCTTGTGCAGCAGCCGGCCCATTTCCAACAGGCTGCGCGGCATGTGATAGTTGTTGGTGACGAGGATCACGGTGCCATAGGCGTGGTCTTCCACCCACTTGGCACTTTCCTCGGCATTGCCGATCGTGTCGAGCGCGGCGCGGTCGATGTCGACGCAGCAGGAAAACAATTTCTTGTCGCCGCGGGTCGCGACCTGAAGCTGGCGGCGGCTGGCGGAAGGATGCACGCCGCTGATCAGCAGCCGCTCGCCCTTGCCGGACGCAAGCAGACCCATGGCCGCGTCGAGACGCGAATGACCGCCGGTCAGCACGATGATGGCATCGGCCCTTGCCGGATTGGCGGGCGTTGCCAGACGGCTGACGGTGTTGGCGAACCAGCCGAAGCCAACGGCAAACAACGTTGCCAGCACGAGCAGAAAGAAAGCTGAGATGCGTAGCGCGCTCGCCAATCGGCTGGGCTTGACGCGCTCGCTTGAACGCGTAATCACCAAGGGCAACTGTCCAGCCATTCCGGTCGAGTCGCGCGCGTCCATCGTCCTTATCGTTAACTCCGAAATGCGGCGTTTAGTAGGTCGAAAGGCACAAATTTCGTTACGCTAATTCTCTATCCGTGATCACCCGGCGTCCGGCTGGCGGACATCGATGTCGCTGAGATAGGTGACGACGGTGACATGAGAGGTTGCCGCCGTCAGCGCACCGATGACCAGCACCATGAGAACAACGCCGAGATAGCCCGCCGACCCGATGGCGAAATTGCCGAACAGGGCGGTCGCCTGATCGGCCTGCGGCGTCGCCATGTTTCGCGACGACCACCACGAGAAGACGATGAAGACGAACACCGCCGCCGCCCCCCCGGCGGCGGCGCCCTTCATGCCAGTGACCAGAAAGTGGTGGCGGAATTCGCGCGCGATAAAGCGCGCTTCGGCGCCGACGAAATGCAGCACCTCGATGATGTGGCCGTTGCCGGCCATGGCGCCGCGCGTCGCGAACACCACGGTCAGCACGGTTGCCGCCAACATCAGCGCCAGCACGGCGACGCCGATGGTCACCGTGGTGCGGGCCATGGCGACCAGCCGGTCGACCCAGGTGCGATGGTCGTCGAGCGAGGCACTGGGCAGTTTCGGCGTGATCGCGGCGCGCATTGCGGCGAAATCGGGCGGGTTGGTCTCGTCTATGGTGACGATGATCAGACGTGGCACTGGCAGCTCGTCGATGTTGAGACCCGAACCCAGCCAGGGTTCCAAAAGCCGCGCCGTGGCATCGCGGTCGACGATCCTGGCGCTCTTCACGCCAGGAAATTCGCCGGCGATCTGCGAGGCCTGGGCAAGTGCTGCCTCGATGTCGAGGCCGTCCATCGGCTTGATCTGGATCGTCGCCTCGCGTGAGATCTGGTTCTCCCACACCGAGGCGGTGTCGCGCACCAGCGTCACTGCGCCGAAGGTCAGGCAGGAGAGGAACGTCATGATGGCAATGACCAGGACCAGCGCCCGGCCGGCGATGTTCTGCGCCGGCACGATCGGCGCCATCTTGCGCTGAACGCGCTGCGTCCCAGCCCTCTCAGCGTGTTGGTCTTCGACATGGCGAGCGGACGGGTCAGTCATAGATTTCCAGCCTTCCGCCGGACAGGATCATGCGGCGTGCGTCGACCTGTTCCATCAGGCCGAGGTCGTGCGTTGCGATCACCACGGCGGTGCCCAGCCGGTTGAGTTCGATGAACAGCCGCAACAGGCGTCGCGCCAGCGGCGGATCGACATTGCCGGTCGGCTCGTCGGCAAGCAGGATTTCGGGCTGCTCGATCAGCGCCCTGGCGATTGCGGCGCGCTGCTTCTCGCCACCCGACAGCACCGGCGGCAGCACATGCATGCGCTCGCCAAGGCCGACCCATTTCAAGAGCTCGGTCACGTCGGTGCGGTAGCTAGCCTCCTCGCGCCCGCGCACGCGCAGCGGCAAGGCCACATTCTCATAGGTCGTCATGTGGTCGAGCAGGCGAAAGTCTTGGAACACCACGCCGATGCGCCGCCGCAGATGCGGCAGTTCGGTGCGCGAGATGCGCGAGCGGTCCTTGCCGAAGATGGTGATCAGCCCGCGCGTCGGCTTGAGCGACATGAACAAAAGCCGCAGCAGCGTCGTCTTGCCGGCGCCCGAAGGGCCGCTCAGGAACTGGAAGGAGCGCTCCGGTATGTGCAAGGAAATGTCGCGGAGGATTTCCGGACCCATGCCATAGCGGAGGCCGACATTTTCGAAGCGGATCACGTTCGACGACCTGAAACTTGCGGCGGCGACGAGCCAACCTTCTCTGCGAAATGACCATCGGCCGGCATGGTTAACCGGCGGTTAATTTTGGGGTTTTTTGGGCGCGTCACAAGGGTTTCCGGTGGGGAAGCGTTAACCATTTCCGTTTACGCAAAAGAAACGAAGAGCGAACAAGTGCGAAGTGCTGGGGCCGCGATGGCTGACGATCGAACCGCGCGCCCGGTTTCCGGCGAAATCATGACCGACACGGCCGCCGCGCCGGAACGCGTCATGCGTGATCCAGCCGGTGACGTCGTCGACGCCGACTACGAGGTGCTGCCGCGCTTAACCGACAGCACGGGCCTTTCACCGCCGCTTTTGCGCGTGATCACCACGCCATCGATCAAAGGCATGGACATGCTGCGCAAGCCGGTAGCGGCGATGGAACGGCTGCGGGCCTCACGCGGCGGGCCGATCTTCTGGATCGCCGGCCTTAGTGCCGCGTTTGCAGCCTTCTGGGTCTCGGGCGGCCACGCGCTGTTGCGCCAGACGCCGCTTCTTCTGGCGGCGCAGCACGCGGGCGCTGCCCTGACCATTTCAGGCGTCAAGTCGCATATCGATGCGTCCGGGCCGCAACCTGTCCTGTTCGTCGGTGGCGAGGCCTCGAATGACGGCGCCAGCCCGTCGCCATTGCCACCGCTGGAAGTCCGGGTCACCGGCAATGACAGGCGCACAACCCGCTATAGGCTGGCGACATTTAACCGTTCGCTGGCGCCCGGCGAAAGATTTGGCTTTTCCAGCCGGCTCGACGTGCCTAGAAACGGGGTCAAGACCGTCTCGGTCACCTTCGCCAATTAGCGGCGATCATTTCTGGAAAGGCAGCCAATGCCAATCGTGCGCGGCAAGGATATTGAGGTCCTGTTTTCGGCGTCGGCGATCGCCCGCCGCAATCTGGAGCTCGCCAAGGAGATCGCCGGGCACGATTATCACGACCTTCTGGTGATTTCGGTGCTGAAGGGATCGTTCATCTTCGCCGCCGACCTCATCCGCGCCATGCACGATGTCGGCCTGTCGCCCGAGGTCGAGTTCATCTTCATCTCCAGCTACGGCGCCGGCACCACCAGCGGCGAGGTGAGGGTGCTGCGCGATATCGACAATGAAGTCGCTGGCCGAGACGTGCTGTTAATCGACGACATCCTCGAATCCGGCAAGACGCTGTCCTTCACCCGCGACCTGATGCTGTCGCGCGGCGCCAAAAGCTGTGCCATCGCCGTGCTGCTCGACAAGCGCATGCGCCGCCAGACCGCGCTCAACGCCGACTATGTCGGCTTCGACTGCCCCGACTATTTCGTCGTCGGCTACGGCATGGATGTCGCCCACGCCTTTCGCGAACTGCCGTTTGTGGGCGTCGTCAAGGGCGACGCCTAGGTTTATCGTCGATGCCGTCTGCGGTTCAGGAAAAGTCAACTTTTCCCGGCGAAACTTTCCGCTATGGCAAAGCTCCTGATCGTTGAGGACGATGAGTCCGTCCGCACCCTCGCCGCTCGCGCGCTCGAACGCGCCGGGCATATGATTGACATCGCCGCCGACGGCGCGCAGGGGCTTGCCCTGATCCGCGCAGCACGTGGCGGCTACGACCTTGTCGTCTCGGATATCCGGATGCCGGGGATGGACGGCATCCAAATGGCCAAGGCGGCTGCATCGCTTTTCCCGGCGATGAAGATTTTGCTGATGACCGGCTATGCCGACCAGCGCGAGCGCGCCGAGGAATTGAACGGCGTCATTGTGGACGTCGTGCAGAAGCCGTTCACGCTGGCCGAAATCCGCGCGCGCGTCGAACAGGCGCTCGCCTGTTTCGCTTAAGATCCAGCGCGGTCAGGCCGGATCGCAGGTCGCTGCGATTGCCGGCGCGCTGCTCCGGCGCCGGCTGGTGTTGAGCGCGAACAGACCGGCGCCGATGATGAGGGCGGCGCCGATGACGGTGGTCGATCGCGGCACTTCGGCAAAGAACAGGAAGCCCCACAGCGGCGACCAGATGATGCCGGTGTATTCGAAGGTGGCGACGCCGTTGGCGGGCGCCAGCCGGTAGGCTTGCGACAACAGGATCATCCCGGCCGAAGCCACGAAGCCGCAGGCGGCCATCGTCAGGAAGTCGATTGACGTCGGCCAGATCCATGGCCTGACCAGGAACTCGAGGCTCGGATGCGTGGCATGAACTATTCCTGCCAGCCGGAACAGTCCGGCGACTGCTGCAGCGCCCAGGAGATAGACGCCGTTTTGATAGAACGCCATGACCGTGGATGATTCGGTGTCGCCGATCTTGCGGGCCATCAACTGCGAAAAACCGTACAGCACCGCCGAGGCCAGCGACAGCAGCGCCGCCCAGTCGAACAGCCCAGCACCGGGTCGCAGCATCACCAGCACGCCGAGCATCCCGACCATGACGGTGACCAGCGTCTGCCACGCCACCCGTTCGCCGAGATAGGGGCCGGCAAGCGCCATGATGAACAGCGGTGCCATGAAATAGAGCGCCACCGCGTCGGCAAGCGGCAAGGCGGCGATCGCGAGGTAGTAGAGCGTGTAGGAGGTGAACAGGATCAAGGCGCGCATCGTCAACATGCGAAACCGCTTCGAAAAGATCGCCCTAAGCCCGACATCGGCATGAACCAGCACGAGAAGAATGGGCAGGGCGACGATCGAGCGGATCGCCATCACCTCGGTCACCGGATAGGTGCCCGATACGGCCTTGATCAGCGGATCCTGGAGCGAGAACACCAGAACGCCGAGGCAAAGGCTTGCCATGCCGAGGACGGTCCGGTTCTGCATGGCGTTTCGACGGCTCCTTGCGTGCGCGGCCCGAGAGCCGGGCCTGCGTAATTTTTGGTTTATGCATGTCGTCGTCGCAAAACCGCTGCGCACGTCATGCATCAAAAAGAACCCGCCACCGTTTCGGGCAGCGGGTACGAGTGAGGACTTTTGTTGGTCCGCAGCCGATTTCGCAGCCGCATATCCAATGGGTGAAGCGACTATTATCCGCCGTTTGACATGTTGCAAACGAATTGGGATGATGCCAGCAATCAGATTTTCTTATGGCGGACAAATGAAGCCCACGCTCGACAGCGATCTGCTGCGCACCTTCGTCGCGGTCGCCGACGCCGGCAATTTCACCAAGGCTGCGGTGCAGGCCGGCCGTACCCAGTCGGCGGTTTCGATGCAGATGAAGAAGCTCGAAGATATGGTGGGCGACAGCCTGTTCGAGCGCGGTTCGCGGGGTGTGGCGCTGACGCGCCGCGGCGGCGAACTCATCGTCAACGCCCGCCGCATCGTGTCCCTGCTGGACGAGACGGCGGCATCGATGGTCGCGGCGCCGCTTGGCGGACCGGTGCGCATCGGCATTCCGGAGGAATATGGCCACGCGATCCTGTCGCGCGCGCTCGGTGCCTTTGCCAAGCGCCATCCTCAGGTCGACATCACCGTCCGTTACGCGCATTCCGGTGCGCAGATCGCGGCGCTCGCCGCCGGCGAGCTCGATCTGGCGGTGGTGTTCGAATGGCAGGACCTCTCCGGGGGTGAGGTGCTGATGCATGACCCCACCGTGTGGGTAACGTCGGAGCTGCATCACATGCATGAGGAGCGGCCGGTGCCGATCGCGCTCTACAACCGCGCCGGCTGGTGCAAGGATTTCGCGATAAAGTCGCTGGAACAGCGTGGTCTCGCCTATCGTGTCGCCTATACCAGCGATACCAATGGCGGCCTGCGGCTCGCCGTCACCTCCGGGTTGGCGATCGCGCCGATCTCGCGCAGCAACATCCCGGCCGGCTGCCGCGAACTTACGGCCGCCGATGGGTTCGGCGACATCGATTCCTCAAACGTGGTGCTGCGTCGCAATCCGAACGCTTCCGGCGAGGCCATCGCCAGCATGGAAGAGGCGATCCGCGAGGCGTTTTTCAACCGGTAGAGCAGGACGGCTTTATTTCAGCTCCAGCAGCCGCTCCAGATAGCTGCGCTCGATGTCGGGGCTGAGCGCGTTGCCGAGCCGCTTGCGAATCGCTTCGAGGATCTGGCGGGCGCGCTGCACGTCGATCTCGTCCGGCACCTTCACCGAATCGCCGAAATCGGGACCCTCGGTGGCGCGTGGCCGGCCGAGCGGATCGCGGTCGGCATTCTGCTGGCGGCCGCCGCGCTGGCCCTCGCCTTCGTCGCCCTGCATCGCCTGCAATTGCTTCATCATGTCCTTGGCGCCCTTGCGCAACGCCTCCAGCGCGCGGCCCTGGTGACCGACCGCCTGATCGCCATCGCTGTCGCCAAGCGCCTGCTCGGCATCGCCCATGGATTTGCCGGCCTCGCCAAATCCCTCATTGGGCTCGAGCCCCATGCCTTCGAGCCCCTTTCTCAGCTGGTCGAGCTCGCTTTGCAGTTTGCCCTGGCCTTCTTGCAACTGCCTCAGCGCGTCGGCGAATTCCTCCGGCGTCATCGGCTTCGGCCGGCCGAGCGGATCGCGGTCTTCGCCTGGGCCGGGCTGCTCGCCCTGTTCGCCCATTTGGCCCTGCTCGCCGTTCTCGCCGAGCTGCTCGTCGCGGTTCTGCCCGCGCTGTTGCTGGCCGCGCTGCATCTGGTCCATGCGGAAGGTCTCGTTCATCATCTCCTGCTGGCGCCGCATGATCTCGCCGAGCTTGTCCATCTGCTGGCGCATTTCGCTGTTCTGCTGGCCGCCCTGCTGCTGACGTCCGGCCTGCAGGTTGTTCATCATGTCCTGCAGTTGCGAAAGCAATTGCTGCGCGCTGTCGCGATCGCCGGACTTCGCCAGATTCTCGATCTGGTCCATCATCCGTTCGATATCACTCTGGCGCAGTTCCTGGCCGTTCTGCTGCATCTGCGGCGCGTTCGGATTCTGCTGCGCACGTTGGGCGAATTCCTGCAGGAACTGGTTCATCGCCTCGCGCAGTTCCTTCATCGCCTTGTCGATCTCCTCGTCGCTGGCGCCGTTCTTGATCGCGTCCTGCAACGCCTGCTGCGCCTGGCGCAGCCGCCTCTCGGCGTCCGAAAGGTTGCCTTCCTCGATGCCGAGCGCGATCTCCCAGAGATAGGCGACCTGATCGCGCAATTTGTCGTCGTTGTCGGCCATCTTCAACCGGGTGCGGGCGCTCATGATGGCGAGGTAGTGCGCCATATTGTCGAACGTATCTTCGGGCCTGAGCGTGATCGCATCCATCAGCTCGAGCACGCGGCTCTTGGCGTTGGCGTCGAGTGCCAGCACCCGGCGCTGCTCGATCACGGCCCTGGCCAGCGGATTGGAGAAAGTCCGCTCCGGCATCACCAGGGTCTTGGTTTCGCTGGTTGCCGTATGTCCGGCATCGTCGGTGGCGACAAGCCTGAGCTTGATGTCGCCGCCGGCCCAGACGTGCTCGGTCAGGTCCTTCGTGGTCTTGGCGGCATTGCCCTTGACGCCGCGGCGCGGCAGCGTCAGCGGCATTTCGGGCGGCCCATAGAGCGGATGCGCATTCGGCGCCGGTGGGTCGGCCAATACGAAATCCGCCTTGGCGGAGGCCGCGCCATAGTCGTCGTCGATCTGGTAGTTGAGCTCGAAGGAGCCGTTGACGGCGCGTTTCGGCTCGCCGACGAAGCGGATCTGTGGCGGCTTGTCCGGGATCACCGCGAAGGCCCAGCTGCCGAGTTCGTCGCCGCCCGAGTTCAGCGTCAGCGTGCCGTTGGCGGTCAGCTTTCCGGTGAACTGGCGCACCGTGGAGAGGGTTGCCGCCACCGGCTTGGCCGCAGCCGACTTGCCCGCAGCCGAATTGCCCGCAGCCGAATTGGCCGCAGCCGACTGGGCTGCGTCGGCCTGCTGCCCGGCCGGCTCGATGGTGCGGGCGTTGCCGTCAGCGTCGGCAAAGCTCAGCGTTTCCTCGCCCGAACCGCCGGTGACGCGCAGCGACACATCGCTGCCCTCCGGAACGGTGAAGGTGGACGGCGCCTGATTGCCATTGCTGGCGAGGGCCGGGTTGGCGAGGGCTGGGGCGGTGAGGAAGACCGGTGCCCTGCCGGTGTAGGCCGGCGGCGTCACCCAGGCGTCAATGCGCGGCGGGACAGAGTCGCGCGCCGCGTGGGCACTGAACCCGTCTGCTATGCGGCCGCCCGACGGCCCGAAGGAGAAGGCGAAAGCGGTGACCAACACAAGCGCCGCCACGGCGCGCAGCCCCCATGGGTCGCGCTCCGGCACGCGGGTGCGCGGCAGATCGCCACCGAGGTTGCCGAGTTTTTCGGCCATGCGTTTCTGGTGCTCGCGCCACAGCGCTTGCGAAAAAATGCTTTCCCTGCCGCTCGGCCGGTCGGTCTGAACCAGCACCGGGCTGTGCAGCAAGAGGTTGGCGGCCTCGATGCGCCGGTCGATCTCGGCACGGGACGGCACCCGGAAGAAACGCAGGGGATAGAGCGCGACAAGGGCTGCGATGGCGAACACAGCCACAAGACCGATGCGCGCCATGTCGGGCAGCAGAAGGAAGAGGCCGAGCCACGAGGCGCTGAGGAACAGGCTGGCGATGATGACGAGCGGAAGCAGCAACGGCCAGCCACGCTCGACCGTCATCGAGACCCGCGTCGCCAGCCGGCTCACGGCAAGGCGCCCGGCCAGGCTGCGATCGCTGGTGAAGGTGGATCGTTGCGTCATCGGCCCTTCCTGTTCGGGCGGGATAACCCGAACCTCACAAATCTATCGCACCGGCCCGAAAATCGGATGCGCCCCGAAAATCGGATGCGAAGGACTCAAAGTCTTAGATGCACGTCGCTCCAAACATACCAAGAAACACGGCGAAGGCGAGGCAGTTCCCTAAAACGTGAACAGGACTGCCCCCGCTATCGTCAGAATCCAGCCGGATTGGCGTTTGCACCGCAGACCAGCACGGCTACACGCTCGCCCGCAGCCGGCGCGTAGCGGCCGGACAGGATCGCCGCGAAGGCGGCGGCGCCACCCGGCTCGGAGATGATTCGCACCCGGTCCCAAAGCGCCGCCTGCGCGGCGATGATCTCGTTGTCGCTGACCAGTATGGAACGCTCGACGAAGGCTTCGGCGATTGGAAACATCATTTCGCCGACGCGCTTCGGCGCCAGCGAATCGGCGGCGATGCCCTCGGTCGGCGCATCTACGGGCCGGCCGGCCTCGAAGGCGCGATGAAGCGTCGGCGCACCCTCGGGCTCGACGGCGATGATCCTGATGCGGCCGGCAAACCAGGCGGCGATGCCGCCAATCAGGCCGCCGCCGCCGACGGCGACCAGCAGCGTGTCGAGCTCAGGCAGGTCGGCCTCGATCTCGAGGCCAAGCGTGCCTTGCCCGACCAGCGTCTCCTCCTGGTTGAAGGCGTGGATCTGCAGGGCGCTGGACTTTTCGGCGAAGCTTTCGCTGGCGGCCAGCGCTTCGGCATAGCGCGCGCCACCGACGACCAGCTCGGCGCCGTAGCCGCGGATACGTTCCAGCTTGGCCGGCGGGCTCACTTCGGGAACGAAGATCGTCGCCTTGTGGCCGAGCCGCATGGCGGCGTAGGCGACCGCGGCACCATGATTGCCGCCCGATGCCGCGACGACGCCAGCCTCGGGGACAGGCCGCTCGAGAAGATTGGTGAACGCGCCGCGCGCCTTGAACGAGCCGGAATGCTGCAGGCATTCGAGCTTCAGGTCGACGCCAAGAGGCGGACGGCCGAAGTCGGCCATGTCGACGCGCAGCACCGGCGTGTGGCGCACGAAGGGCCGGATGCGCGGTTCCATTGCAGCGATGCGTTCGCGGGTGATGCTATTGCCGTTCAGCATGGTCTGCTCCCAAGGTTGACATCTCTTAGTAACTTAGCAAAATGGCTAAATGCAAGAGGTCGATGTCTTCAAGGCGATCGCCAACGAGCGCAGGCTGCAAATCCTCGATTGGCTGAAGGATCCGCGCGCGCATTTTTCGCCGCAGACCGATGGCGATCTGGTCGAGGACGGCGTCTGCGCGCTGCTGATTGCGGAAAAGCTTGGCATCACCCAGGCGACGCTTAGCGAGCACATGCGGGTGCTGACCCAGGCCGGCCTTCTGCGCAGCAAACGCATCAAGCAATGGACGTTCTATCGCCGCGACGAAGGCAGGATCGCCGAGACCAGGGCGCTGATTCAGCACCGGCTGTAGCTTCAACACCGGCAGTGACGCTGCGAGCCCCTCTACGTCAGCCAGTCAGGCAGCGAATCCAGCCCGATCAACTCGTCATAGGTCTGGCGCCGGCGCACGACATGAAAACGGTCGCCGTCGACCAGCACTTCAGGCACCAACAGTCGGGTGTTGTAGGTGCCGGCCTGCACCGCGCCATAGGCGCCGGCGGTGGCGACGGCGATCAGGTCGCCGGCCTTGAGCCGGGGCAGGTCGCGGTCGAGGCCGAGATAATCGCCGGTCTCGCAGACCGGGCCGACGACGTCGACCGTCATGCGCGGCGCTGCGGCCGGCTGCTGCACCACCGGCTTGATGTCATGGAAGGCGTCATAGAGTGTCGGCCGGATCAGATCGTTCATCGCGGCGTCGACGACCAGGAAGTTCTTGGCGTCGCCCTCCTTCACGAAGATCACTTGCGAGACCAGGACACCGGCATTGCCTGATATCAGCCGGCCCGGCTCAAACATCACCTTCAGCCCGAGCTTGGCGACGTGCTTCCTGACGATCTGGGCATAAGCGTCCGGCAACGGAGGCGGGCTGTTGTCGACACGGTAGGGAATGCCGAGGCCGCCGCCGAGATCGATATGCTCGATGGCGTGCCCATCGGCACGCAGCACGCCGACCAGTTCCACCAGCAGCGCGAAGGCGTCGTCGAAGGGCTGCAATTCGGTGATCTGGCTGCCGATATGGGTGTCGATGCCGGTGACCTTGATGCCAGGCAATTCAGCCGCGCGGGCATAGACCTGGCGCGACTTCTGCCAGGGAATGCCGAACTTGTTCTCGGCCCTGCCGGTGGAGATCTTCTTGTGGGTCTTGGCATCGACATCCGGGTTGATGCGCAGCGAGATCGACGCGACCTTGCCTAGCGCCGTGGCGCGGGCTGACAGCAGTTCAAGTTCCGGCTCGGATTCGACGTTGAAACAGAGAATGCCGGCAGAGAGCGCAAAATCCATTTCGCGCGCGGTCTTGCCGACGCCGGAAAACAGGATCTTGTTGGCCGGAATGCCGGCGGCCAGTGCGCGACGCAATTCGCCTTCCGAGACCACGTCGGCGCCGGCGCCGAGCCTGGCCAGGATTTTTAGCACAGCCTGGTTGGAATTCGCCTTCATGGCGTAGCAGACCAGCGAGTCGAGGCCGGCAAAGGCCTGCGCAAACACGCGAAAATGCCTGGTCAGTGTCGCCGTCGAATAGCAATAGAACGGCGTGCCGACGCTTGCGGCGATCTCTGATATCGCCACGTCCTCGGCATGCAGCACGCCGTCGCGGTAGTCGAAATGGTTCACGAGAGCGGTTCCGGAAGTTGGAGCACGATGAGATCGGCCGATCTCATCGGCTCTAGATCAACGGGTCGAGAATGAACTTCTTGTCCTTGACCGGTTTTTCCGGCTCCGGCGGCACGGGCTGCTCGGCCTTTTGTGCGTCCTTGCGCGCCTGCACGGCCGCCTCATAGGGCGTCTCGAGCCCGGACTTCCTGCCGCAGGCCGTTACGGTTGCCAGCGCCGCCAGCAGCGTCAGCGTCACCAAAATCCTGCTTGCGGTCATCGATCCATCCGTCCGAAACTTTTGCCCGCCGCTTTTAGCCGAGTTTTTCCGGCATTGCACCTAGTGTGGTGGATTTGAAGTTCCTGTCATTGATGGCATTCGCGTTAAGGGACTTCAAATCCAAAACCACACTAGAATTCATTGATTAACTCGTGCGGCTTTTGAATCCGAAATTCGCTCGCCGCGCTGCTCCAACGTGATGCGAATTTCGGATTCGCCGCACGAGCATCACGCCCTGCCAATGTGCTTTTTCCAGTACCGAATCTGCTTCCTCACTTCCGACGGCGCGGTGCCACCGAAGCTCGTGCGGCTCTTCACCGAGTTCTGCACGGCAAGCACCGAAAACACGTCCGCCGTGATGCCGGGGTGAATGGACTGCAGGTCTTCCAGCGGCAGCCTGTCGAGCCCGATCTTCCTCTCTTCGGCCAGCGCCACGGCGCGGCCGGTGACGTGGTGCGCCTCGCGAAACGGCAGACCGAGGGTGCGCACCAGCCAGTCGGCGAGATCGGTCGCGGTCGCATAGCCTGACCCGGCGGCCTTCTTCATGGCGGCGGCGTTCACCGTCATGTCGCGCACCATGCCGGTCATCGCCGCCAGCATCAGGTCGAGCGTCTCGGCGGCGTCGAACACGGATTCCTTGTCTTCCTGCATGTCCTTGCCATAGGTCAGCGGCATGCCCTTCATCACCGTCAGCAGGCCAACCAGATGGCCGTTGATGCGGCCGGTCTTGCCGCGCACCAGCTCGGCGGCGTCGGGGTTCTTCTTCTGCGGCATGATCGAGGAGCCGGTGGAGAATGAGTCCGACAGCCTGACGAAGCCGAATTGCGGCGTCGACCAGATAATGATCTCTTCGGCCAGACGCGACAGATGCGTCGCGCAGATCGCCGCCAGCCCCAAGAATTCGAGCGCGAAATCGCGGTCCGAAACGCTGTCGAGGGAATTGCGCATCGGCTCGCGGAAGCCGAGCGCCCTGGCCGTCTGGTGCCGATCGATCGGAAAGCTGGTGCCGGCAAGGGCGGCCGCACCGAGCGGGCTTTCGTCCATCCGTTCGATGGCGTCACGAACACGCGACAGGTCGCGCGAAAACATCTCGACATAGGCCATGCAGTGATGGCCGAAGGTCACCGGCTGCGCCGCCTGCATATGGGTGAAGCCAGGCATCACAGTTGCCGCATGCTCCTCGGCCCGTTCCAGGAACGCCGTGATCAGGCCCTTCAGCGCCTCGGCGACGCGAAAGCACTCGTCCTTGACCCATAGCCTGAGATCGACCGCCACCTGGTCGTTGCGCGAACGGGCGGTATGCAGGCGGCCGGCAGCCGGGCCGATCAGCTCGGCAAGGCGGGCCTCGACATTCATGTGGATGTCTTCCAGCCTGGTCGAGAACTCGAACGTGCCGGCTTCGATCTCTGCCAGGATCGTGTTCAGCCCGTGAGCGATTTTTTCTTGATCGGCCGCCGAAATAATGCCGGTTTGCGCCAGCATCTCGCTGTGGGCGATCGAGCCGCGGATATCCTGCGGGTAGAGTTTGCGGTCGAACGAGATCGACGCGTTGATCGCTTCCATGATCGCGGCCGGACCCGAGGCAAAACGTCCGCCCCACATCTGGTTGCTGGCCTTCTTGTCGCTCATCGCTATAACCCGTGCTCCGGAGCAGTTTTAAAAAATGGCAGACGGCAATCGATTTTTCCCGGCCCCGCGCCTCATCCTCGCCGCTTCGGTGGCAGGCGTGCTTGCCGGCGCGGTCGCGGTATATGTCAGCGAAAGCGGTTCTGGCAACAACGCCCCCGCTCAAGTCGCGGTTGGCGACAGCAAGGACGATGTCGCCTGCGCCGCCAAGGCCGACCGCGCCAAGACGGTCGCGGCAGCTGCCACCGGCCAGGTTGCAGCACTTTTGCCGGCTGATCCGCCGCAATCGCTGAAGGGCCTTGCCTTCAACAGCCCCGACGGCAAGCCGATGACGCTCGCCGACCATGCCGGCAAGACGGTGCTGCTCAATCTGTGGGCGACATGGTGCGCGCCGTGCCGCGCCGAAATGCCGGCGCTCGACGCGCTCCAGAAAGAAATGGGCAGCGACGCCTTCGAGGTCGTTGCGGTCAATGTCGATGCGGGCGACGACACCAAGCCAAAAAAGTTCCTCGAGGAAACCGGCGTCGAGGCGCTCGGCTATTACCGTGATTCGACGATGGCGCTGTTCAATGATCTCAAGACGCGCGGCCTGGCGCTTGGCCTGCCGGTCACCATGTTGATCGACGGTGAAGGCTGCCTGATCGCTCACATGAACGGCCCGGCCGAATGGTCCGGACCGGATGCCAAGCGGCTGGTCGAGACGGCGCTCGGCAAGTCGGACTAATGCATGTCGCGCAAGGTGCGTAGCGGTTTTGCGATAACGACATGCATCAAAACAAGAACCTAAACCGCGTCGCAGGAATCCATTCAAACGCGACGCGCTTTAGGCGCCGGCGATCGCGCCGATCTCCGTCGCTTGTTCGAACCGTAAGCCGGCTTTGCAATTCCTTTCCGTCAGCTCTCATTTCGAAACGTGCACCATTTTGAGGCCGAGATCGAGTTCATCGATCCGCAACAAAACCGTTGTCCAATTGTCACGAGCGGCACATATTGCCTTTGCGAGAGTGCCCTTTCGCCAATGACAAAACGGGAGATGAAACATGAAGTTCTTCGGCTTCGCGGCCGGTGTCGCCGCTACCTTGACCCTGCTTTCCACCACCTCCGCCTTCGCCGTCACGCAGATCAGCTGGTGGCACGCCATGACCGGCGCCAACGCCGAGGTCGTCGACAAGATCTCCAAGGATTTCAACGCCAGCCAGAGCGACTATGAGCTGGTTCCGGTGTTCAAGGGTACCTATCCCGAGACGCTGAATGCCGGCATCGCCGCCTTCCGCGCCGGACAGGCGCCCGACATCCTCCAGGTGTTCGATGTCGGCACCGGCGTGATGATGGCGGCCGAGGGTGCGATCAAGCCGGTGGCCGAGGTGATGACCGGTGCCGGTATGACCTTCGACAAGAGCCAGTATCTGCCCGGCATCGTCGGCTATTATTCGAAGCCGGACGGCACCATGCTGTCCTTCCCCTACAACTCCTCCTCGCCGATCCTCTACTACAACAAGGAGATCTTCCAGAAGGCGGGCCTCGACGTGAACAACCCGCCCAAGATCTGGAACGAGGTGTGGGAAGCTGCCAAGAAGATCAAGACGAGCGGCGCCGCCTCATGCGGCTACACCTCGACCTGGCTGACCTGGATCCATCTGGAGAATTTCGCGGCATGGAATGACGTGTCATGGGCCACCCAGCAGAACGGTCTGGCCGGCGGTGATGTCGAACTCAAGATCAACGCGCCGATTTTCGTCAACCACTTCCAGGCGCTCGCAGACCTGGCCAAGGACGGCACCTTCAAATATGGCGGGCGCACTTCCGAAGCCAAGCAGATCTTCCTTGCCGGCGAATGCGGCATCTTCACGGAATCGTCGGGCGGCCTCGGCGACATCGTCAAGTCCGGCATGAACTATGGCATCGGCCAGCTTCCCTACGATACCGACGCCAAGGGCGCACCGCAGAACACCACGCCAGGCGGCGCCAGCCTGTGGGTGTTCGGCAACAAGTCGGACGAGCAATATAAGGGCGTCGCGGCCTTCTTTGCCTATCTGTCCAAGACCGATGTGCAGGAGTATCTGCACCAGAAGTCGGGATACCTGCCGGTGACGCTCGCCGCCTACGAGGTGACCAAGAAATCGGGCTTCTATCAAAAGAACCCCGGCCGCGAGACACCCATCCTGCAGATGACGGGCAAGGCGCCGACCGACAACTCGAAGGGCGTGCGCCTGCCGAATCTGCCGCAGGTTCGCGATATCCAGAACGAGGAGTTGGAGAAGATGCTGGCAGGCCAGCAAACCGCTCAGCAGGCGCTTGACAACGCGGTCACGCGCGGCAACGCCGCAATCAAGGAAGCGCTAGAGAACTGACGAGATTATCTCGGTTGGTCGATTGGAATATCGCCCACGCGAGTTCGCGTGGGCGACCCCTGAATAGCGAGGGAAATCAGCCTGTCTCCACGCATCGTCTTTCCCAACAAGATCCTGCCCTACCTGCTGGTGGCGCCACAACTCGCCATTACACTGGTTTTCTTCTACTGGCCGGCCGGTCAGGCGCTTTACCAGTCGATGCTCAGACAGGACCCGTTCGGGCTGAGGACCAAGTTCGTCTGGTTCGCCAATTTCCGGAAAGTGCTGGCCGATCCGGCCTACCTCAATTCGATCAAGGTCACCGTGGTGTTCTCGCTTGCGACCGCGATCGTTGCCATGGGTGTGGCCCTCCTGCTTGCGGTCATGGCCGAGAAGGCAGTGCGCGGCAAAGGCCTCTACCGCACACTGTTGATATGGCCTTATGCCGTGGCGCCGGCGATTGCCGGGATGCTGTGGCTTTTTCTGTTCAATCCTTCGATCGGCTCGTTGGCCTATTTGCTGAGAAGCCTCGACATCGCATGGGACCCGCTGCTCAACGGCACCCACGCCATGATCCTGCTGGTGTCGGCGGCTGCCTGGAAGCAGATCAGCTACAATTTCCTGTTCTTCGTCGCCGGCCTGCAGGCGGTGCCGAAAACGCTGATCGAGGCGGCGGCCATGGATGGCGCCGGTGACACCAAGCGCTTCTGGACCATCGTCTTCCCGCTGCTTGCACCGACGACCTTTTTCCTGCTGGTCGTCAACACCGTCTATGCCCTGTTCGACACTTTCGGCATTGTCCATGCCGTCACCGGCGGCGGGCCGGGCAAGACGACCGAGACGCTGGTCTACAAGGTATATAATGACGGCTTCGTCAATCTGATCCTGGGCGACTCGGCGGCGCAATCGGTCATCCTGATGGCCATCGTCATTGCGCTTACCGCTTTTCAGTTCCGCTACGTGGAACGCAAAGTCCATTACGGTTGAGGCAGCGATGATCGGTCAGTCCCCGCTCCGCACCTTCATCGCCCATGCCGTGCTTATCCTCGGCATATTGATCGTGGCTTTCCCGATCTACTACACCTTCGTTGCCTCGACACACACGCTGCAAACGATCCTCAGGCCGCCGCTGCCGCTCTTGCCCGGCGGCCAGCTGTGGAACAATTACAGCGAGGCGCTGTTCGGCGGCATTGGCCGCATCGGCGGTGTCAGCGTCGGCCAGCTGCTCCTCAACACCACGATCATGGCGCTTGGCGTTGCGGTGGGAAAGATCTGCATCTCGATCCTGTCGGCCTATGCGATCGTGTTCTTCCGCTTTCCGCTGCGCATGACCTTCTTCTGGCTGATCTTCATCACCTTGATGCTTCCCGTCGAGGTGCGCATCCTGCCGACCTACAAGGTGATGGTCGATCTCGGCATGATCGACACCTATGCCGGCCTGATCATCCCGCTGATCGCCTCGGCCACCGCGACGCTGCTGTTCCGCCAGTTCTTCATGACCATACCGGGCGAATTGGTCGAGGCGGCGCGCGTCGACGGCGCCGGGCCATGGCGCTTCTTCTTCGATATCCTCTTGCCACTGTCGCGCACCAACATCGCGGCGCTGTTCGTGATCCTCTTCATCTATGGCTGGACGCAGTATCTTTGGCCGCTGCTGGTCACCAACAGCAACGATATGAACACCATCGTCATCGCACTGAGAAAGATGGTTTCCTTCGCCGATGCCGATACCGAATGGCACCTGGTCATGGTCACGGCGATGCTGGCCATTGTGCCGCCGATCCTGGTGGTTGTGCTGATGCAACGCTGGTTCGTGCGCGGCCTGGTCGAATCCGAAAAGTGAGAAGCTGATGGCGACCGTCGATCTGAAGGACGTGAAGAAGGTCTATCCCAGCGGGGTCGAAGCCGTGAAGGGCGTCTCCATCGCCATTCCCGACAAGGAGCTTTGCGTTCTGGTCGGCCCCTCCGGCTGCGGCAAGTCCACGCTGCTGAGGATGATCGCCGGGTTGGAGACTATTTCTGCCGGTACGGTTGCCATCGACGGCAAGGTGGTCAACGCCATTGGCCCGACCGAGCGCGACATCGCCATGGTGTTCCAGAACTACGCGCTCTACCCGCATATGAAGGTCTATGACAACATGGCCTATGGCCTGCGCAATCGCGGCACGCCGAAGGACGAGATCGACAGCAGGGTGCGCTCGACCGCCAAGGTGCTGGAACTCTCGGCGCTGCTCGACCGGCGACCGCGCGAGCTTTCCGGCGGCCAGCGCCAGCGTGTCGCCATGGGCCGCGCCATCGTGCGCAACCCGAAAGTCTTCCTGTTCGACGAGCCGCTTAGCAATCTCGATGCCAAATTGCGCGGCCAGATGCGGGTCGAGATCAAGAATTTGCAGCGCAAGCTTGGCGTCACCTCGGTTTATGTCACCCACGACCAGCTCGAGGCGATGACGCTGGCCGACATCCTTGTCGTCATGAACGCCGGACTGGTCGAGCAAACGGGCGCGCCGCTCGACGTCTACGAAAAGCCGGCCTCGATCTTCGTCGCTTCCTTCATCGGCGCGCCGCCGATGAATCTTCTGGCGTTATCCGGAACTTCCTCAGGCCCGATACTGGCTGACGGCACGGCGATCGACTTCGTGGCCCCCGAAACACCAGCCGTGACACTGGGTTTTCGCCCGGAAGATGCCGACGTCACCTTCAATGCGGAGGCGCTGCCCGGTGCGCTCGTCCTGCCGGCGACAGTCGAGGCGGTCGAGCCGGTCGGTGCCGAAAGCTTTCTGCATTGTGCAGCAGCTGGCAGCCGTATCGTCGTGCGCGTCTCAGGGCGCGCCACCGCAAAGCCCGGTGACCAGTTGCGCGTCGTGGCCAGGGCCGAAAAGCTGCACTGGTTCGATCAGGCCGGTAAGCGGGTCGATTGAAGCCAGCCTGTCGTCCTGACCAGCGCGCTGTGATGGCGCAAGAGCGTTCAGGCAAACACATGCGCCTTGCCCAACACCGTCAGCCGGACGATCTCGCCAACCACCGGTGTGTCCATGCCCGGCTTGCGCAGGATCAACGGCGTGTTGCCGATCGCGGCTGCGTCCGGCGGATCGGGACTGTTCAACAGCCGCACCGCGATGGTGCACATCGAGCCGGCGAATTCAGACTCCGTCACTTCGCCGAACAGCATGTCCGGGGTGCCCGACATGCCTTCGCGCGACGTCCGTTTCAGCAGCACCTGTTCCGGCCGCAGCATGATGCGGACGACATCGCGCCGTTCGGTGCTGTCGACGGCGATGCGGCCGAGCGGCGAGCTGGCGAAACCGTCCGCGATCTTGGCCGGCAGGATGATGGCATCGCCGAGGAATTCGGCGACCATCCTGTCCTTCGGTTTGAGATAGAGCTCGCGCGGCGTGCCGACCTGCGAAAATATGCCGTCGCGCATCACCGCGACCTGGCTGGCAAAGGACAGCGCCTCGGCCTGGTCGTGGGTGACCAGGATCGTGGTGATGCCGGCGGTCTCCAGAAGTTCGGCCACCGCCTTGCGCATCGAGGCGCGCAGACCGGTGTCGAGCGCCGAGAACGGTTCGTCGAGCAGCATCAGCCGCGGCTTCATGGCCATGGCGCGGGCCAGCGCCACACGCTGCTGCTGACCGCCGGAGAGCTCGTGCGGTCGGCGTTTCAGGATCGCCTTGTCGAGCCCGACGATATAGGCGAGCTCGGCGATGCGCTCGGTGCGCTTGTCCTCGTGGCGTCCCATGCCGAAGCCGATATTGGCGGCGATGCTCAGATGCGGGAACAGGGCGCCGTCCTGCGCCACCACGCCAATGCCCCGCCGATATGCCGGCACGGCGGCGCCGCCATTGACCAGCACCTCGCCGTCGAGCACGATGCGGCCCTGGTCCGGCGCCTCGAAGCCGGCGATCAGGCGCAGCAAGGTCGTCTTGCCACAGCCGGACGGCCCGACGATCGCCGTGCGGCTGCCGCTGGCCACGCTGAGGTCGACACCGGCCAGTGCGGCCACCGGGCCGTAGTGCTTGTGCACATCGGTGAGTTCGAGGAAGCTCATCGTCCGGCCATCCGCTTCGACTGGACATAGAGCAGCCACGTCAGGGGCAGCGACATCGCCACCATGATCAGGGCGTAAGGTGCGGCGGACGCATAGTCGATCTCGCCGCTGTGGGCCCAGAACGCCATCGCCAGCGTCCGGGTGCCGTTGGGCGCCAGCATCTGCGTGGCGGTCAATTCGTTCATGATGCCGAGCGCCACCAGCGCCATGCCTGCCGCGGCACCTGACGCCGACAGGCGGATCGTCGTCGACCACAGCGCCTTGAGCGGTGACCGGCCGAGACTGGCGGCGGCGCGTTCGAGCTCGACCGGCGCCTGCGCGATCGACGCCCGCAGGCTGATCAGGGCGCGCGGCAGGAACATCAGCGCATAGGCAACGAGGATCGTGAACAGGGTCTGATAGAGCGGCAAGGCAATGCGCACAGTGATGGTGACCAGCGCCAGCGCCACGACGACGCCGGGCAGCGAGCCGACGATGTAGTTGCAGCCCTCCAGAAGGCGCTGCAGCGGTCCCGGCGCGCGGATCGAGATCCAGGCCATCGGCATGGCGGCGACCGTGGCGAGCAGGGCGCCGGCGAGCGCCAGGAACAGGGTCTGGCCGAGCGCCAGGCCGATCTCGTCGAGGCGCCAGACATCGGCACCGCCGGCCACAAGCCAGCGGCTGATGGTGACGAACGGCACGCCCAGCGCCAGCAGGGTGGTGATGGCCGGCAGAGCCAAGCACGGGATCGTGGCGCGGCCGAGCCTTGTGCGTTGCTGCTGCCGTGCGGCGCCCGAGCCGACGCGGGCATAGCGCTCCTCGCCGCGCACCAGCACTTCGATCCCCAGCAGCACGAAACAGCATGTCACCAGCACTGCTGCCAGCATGTTGGCGGCGGGGCCGTTGAACGTCGACTGGAACTGGTCGACGATCGCCGTGGTGAAGGTGTCGAAGCGGATGAACACGTAGAGGCCGTATTCGGCCAGGAGATGCAGGCCGACCAGCAGCGAGCCGCCGCAGATGGCGAGCCTGAGCTGCGGCAGCACGACCCGCCGGAACACGCGCCACGGCCCGAGTCCGACGGCTGCCGCGGCATCTTCGAGAGCGGGATCGAGCCGGCGCAAGGCTGCCGCCACCGGCAGATAGAGGAACGGGAAATAGGCGACGACGGAAACCAGGACGCCGGCCCACAGCCCGTGCAGTCCCGGCGCCAGGGTGATCCAGGCGTAGCTGTGGACGAAGGCGGGGATGGCGAGCGGCGCCACCGACAGCCAGGCCCACAGCCGGGCACCGGGAAGGCTGCTGCGTTCGGTCAGCCAGGCCAGCGCCACCGAGAGCACTATGCAGATCGGTACTGCCAGCACCACCAAAAGCAGGGTGTTGGCCAGCAGCTCGCCGACGCGCGGCCGGAACACCAGTGCCGATACGGTTTCCCAGCCGGTCTGCACGGCAATCCAGATGATGAAGGCGAGCGGCAGCAGCGAGAAAAGTGACACCAGGATGGCGGCGAGCGAAATCCAGGATATCCGCCGGCGCGTCCATTCCCCAGCCGCCATGCCGGTCGGTGAACGTGCAAGGTCGGCCGCAGACTGCATCAGCTCAGGCGCCGAGCCGTTGCCGCCCGGTGGCGGAAACGATCGAAGGGCCGCAAACAGGGCCAAGAATGTAGCTTGTCGTCATCGACAAATGCCACCTCGAAAAACAGAGCGCTCCTGCGGAAAGCGAATTCCCGCAGGAGCGCAGTCGGTTGCCCTTTTAGGACGAACGCTAACTAAAGCAAGCCGGCTGGCGTCATCAGATCGGTCACCTTCTTGGAGTTCAGCGTCGTCGCGTCGACCTTCGGCGCCTGCAGATCGGCAAGCGGCACCAGCGCCGGATTGGAATCCGCGCCCTTGCCGACGGCGTATTCGAAGGAATTGCCGGTCTTCAGCACGTCCTGACCACCCTTGCCGGTCACCCATTTCAGGAAGGCCTGGGCCTCCTTCGGGTGCTTGCTGGAGGCCAGCACGCCACCGCCGGAAACCGAGACGAACGCGCCCGGATCCTGGTTCTTGAAATAGTGCAGCCCGACATTCTTGCTGTTCTCGCCGGTCTTGGCCTGGTCGCCGTAGTAATAATAGTGATAGATCACGCCGCCTTCGACCTCGCCGGCATTGACCGCCTTCATCACCGTGCTGTTGCCTTTATAGGCGGTGAAGTTCTCCTTCATCGCCTTCAGCCAGTCGGCCGTCGCGGCCTCACCCTTGAGCTGCAAAAGCGCGCTGACGATCGCTTGGAAATCGGCGCCGGAGGGCGAAGCGGCCCAGCGTCCCTTCCAGCTCGGATCGGCGAGTTCAAGCAGCGACTTGGGCAACTGCTCGGCGGTCAGCTTGGTCTTGTCGTAAACAAAGACGGTGCTGCGCGCGGCGATGCCCACCCATTTGCCGCTGGACGGCTGGTACTCCTTGGGAATCTGCGCCTGCGTGTCGGCGTCGACCGGCGCGAACAGGCCCGCGGATTCTACCAGCACCATGGCGGGAGAGTTTTCCGTCAGGAACACATCAGCCGGCGAGGCGGCGCCTTCGGCGACGATCTGGTTGGAGAAATCGCTGTCGCCGCCGTGACGAACGGTGACCTTGATGCCGGTTTCCTTGGTGAAACCTTCCACCCAGGCATTGGTCAGGCTCTCGTGCTGGGCATTGTAAACGACGATGCCGCCGTCCTGGGCCATCGCCGGGCCGGCGATCAGGCTGATTGCAAGTGCCGTGGCACCGGCCAGGGCGGAAAGAGCATATTTCATGGACGTCATCCCTCTCGATCTCGATGGTCTTGATTTAGCAAGGCTGCACCTATCAATTCATGACCGGTGTAGTCAACATTGATGAGCTGCGTAATTGGGCGCCGGAGGTGAAACCTTCGTGATGTTCCCAAATTTTGGCTTGGACATTATTTCGCCAGCACGTAACAAATCAGCGCCGTGGCGCGAATATCGTGGAGTGAACTCTTGTGACCGGCAAGGACGAGGCCGAGCTTTCCCGGCTGATGCGGGCCGCGATCGCGGGAGATGAAAAGGCTTACGCCGACTTTCTGCGCCGGACGGCTGCTCTCGTTCGCGGCTTTATCAGGCGCAAGATCGTTCAGGGCGGGGTCGATCCCGAGGATGTCGTGCAGGAAACCTTGCTGGCCATTCATGTGAAACGGCATACCTGGCGCCAGGATTTACCTGTGCTGCCCTGGGTCTACGCCATAGCGCGTTTCAAGCTGATCGACGCCTTTCGACGGCGCGGGCGGCGCATCGAGATCGAGATCGACGAGATCGCCGAGACCTTTGCCGAACCGGAGGCCGAGACGGTCAGCGAGCGCGACATCAATCGGGCGTTGGACGGCCTGCCGCCGGCGCAGCGTTCCGTGGTTTCGTCGGTGTCGGTCGAAGGCCGTTCCATCGGCGAGACGGCGGTGAAGTTCGGCATCAGCGAGACGGCGGTGCGCGTGTCGCTTCATCGTGGGCTCGCAGCTATTGCTAAACGGTTCGCGGCCAAACAATTCGGGCGAGAATGACATGAGGACCGACGATCTCATCAAGGCGCTCGACGCCGATGCCCGCAGCACGGCGATGCCGCTTGGCTCGGCCTGGTGGATAGGAGCCGGTGCGGCCATCGCGATCGCGGCGGTGGTTTTCTGGCTGGCGATCGGCCCACGCACCGACATCGCCACCGCCATGCATACGATGCGCTTCCTCGCCAAGTTCGTCTTCACGATGGCTCTGGCCGTCAGCGCCTTCGCCTTGATCCGCGCCCTGTCGACACCCGGTGCATCGACGAGCAGGGCAGCGGCCTGGATGATCGTCGCACCGCTGCTGGTGGCCGTGGCGGTGGTTCTGGAACTCCTTTCCGTGCCTGCGGCCGACTGGGGCAGGCGGCTGATCGGCAGCAACATGGTTATCTGCCTGACGTTCATTCCACTGATCGGCGTAGGTCCGCTTGCCGTGTTTCTAGCGGTGCTGCGCTATGGCGCGCCGACGCGGCCGGTGCTTGCCGGAACGGTGGCGGGCCTGCTCGCCGGTGGGCTGGCGGCAACTTTCTATGCCGCCCACTGCTTCGACGACTCGCCGCTTTTCGTCGCCACCTGGTACACGATCGCGATTGCCATCCTTGCCGCGCTCGGCGCGCTCGGCGGGCGGATTTTTGTGCGCTGGTAGCGACGGCCCGCGATCGGAGACCGTGATGCTCCAAACGTCGAAACATTCATTTCTGAACGTGGTTCGACCCGTTGCGGAAGTTCGTTCGCCCGTGCGGAATTCACGCCCTGGCCCTAGTCGGACATGCCCGGCTCAAATTTGCACCCGGAAGCGGACCTTCACCGGAACCAGCGGATTGACCCACTGCCGACTACCGAGCGGTCAAATTGAGATGTCCAGATCCAGCGGTTTCTGGACATTCCGATGGAACGCAAAATGCCAGATACCACAGCTTTAACGTTCCTCACTCGCCGTAGATGTCGAAGGTGAAGTATTTCTTTGAGATCTCGCCGTACCTGCCGTTTTCGCGGATGCCCTTGATAGCGGCGTTGACCTTTTCCCTGAGCGCGTCGTCTTCCTTCCGGAAGCCGAAGCCCGCTCCCAGCCCGAGCAACTCCGGATCGTCCGCGACGTTGCCCTTCACCTCACAGCAGGCCTTTCCGGGGTCCGAACCGAGAAACCCCTCCGCGGCTATCGCTTCGACCTGAACGGCGTCAACCCGCCCCGCCACGAGGTCCTGGAAAGCCTCGTCCTGCGTCTGGTAGCCCTTGATCTCGGCCACGGCCGTGGCGAAGTGCTTCCGCGCGTAGGCTTCGTGGGTGCTGGACACCTGGACGCCGAGGATCTTGCCCCTGAGGGTTTCCGCCGTCGCTCTGATGTCCGTCCCCTTGGCTGCCACCACGACAACTGGGCTCTTGTAGTAGCGGTCGGAGAAATCGATCGTTTTCATCCGCTCCTCGGTGATCGACATGGACGCGGCGATCATGTCGATCTTCCCGACCGTCAGGGCGAGTATGATGCCATCCCACGCGGTCGGAGTGAGAACACAGTCGAGCCTGGCCTCCACGCAGAGCGCGTCGACGATCTCGAGTTCCCATCCGCCCCATTTGCCTGTCGCCTCGGGGGTGAAAAAGGGCGGGTAAGGTTCCGGAGTGAAACCCACCCGGACGGTGTCGGCATGTGCCGCGCCGCCGAACGCGAGAACCAAGGCTAGAACTGCTGCCGCGCCGGTCTCCTTCATTTCACTCTCCACTTGTTTAGCGGATGCGAATACTCTCCCAGTCTGGTAGATTTTGCGAGAGTTTTTTTTACCGTCTTTCCTTATGCGGTCATCGGGACCAGATTCATTTCTGCGGCTGACATCCGCCTCTCCTGCCAGCCCAACCTCACTGGGACGTCGAACAGCCGTCCAGCCGCGAGGCGGCGGCGCAGCGGCCGCATACCGGGCACGATGGCGCGGACGACGGGAACGCCGATCTCCGGCCGCGTAAGGTCTACGGCAAGGAACCGCAGGCCCGCCTCGCGGCAAACTTGGATGCACCCGGAGACAGTTGCCGGGCCGGCAGGACGGGCGGGCGGGCGACTTTCGCCCGACGGCATAAGGTGCGGCATCGAGCGGAGCGACACGCGCCTGAGCCAGAAGCCGAACGCGTCGCTGTCATCCAGCGGCGCCGCTCTGCACCGCACTGCGATCGAGAACTCGACCTGCAGCATTTCGGTCAGCGCGGCAACGGCGGCCCGGCCTACATCGAAATGCGCGGCGGTGCCGACGGCGACAGCGCCGCCTTCCGGTTCGGCCGAGACGGCCGCGCATACGGGAATGCCGAGATCAGTCGTCAGGTCCACAAGGTGGAAGCGGCGGGGGCGCGCTTCGAGCGATGCAACAAGGTCCTCCGCTCCTTCGATGGCGCCAAGATTGAACGCTGGGCGCGCATGGCGGCCGTACCACCAGGTAGCGGTCGCGTCGCGCTCGACCAGTTCGAGGAAGGCCGAGACCATCGCCTGTTCGAGAGTAGCGCCTGCGGCGCATCCGTTGCTATCAGCCACAGCAAAGGCCCGCTCGTCTCCCGGTTCGAAGTATCCGATGTAGACGCACGCTGCCGGAACCAGAGATGGGTCCGACCCGTCGGGCGACCATGCCTCGACCCAGTCGGCAGGACGGGATTCGTCAAACCGAACAGGCAGCCAGTCGAACGCCCCGTGCGCGGCGTTCCACCTATCCCGCTCCCGATACTGGACTTCGCTGGCCAGGATCAGTGAAGCAGGGTGGACCGCCCGGCCCGCTAAATCGCGCCATGAGGCGCTCACGAAAGTCTCTCTACCCCATAAGCAGGCGCTTGCGAGCTCAGCCGCCTCGCCAAAGCAGGTTGCCTGGGCTTGCTCCCGCGTCAGTCCACGGCCGGAAGCCATCCTGCCTGCCTCAAGTCGCGCGGCGGCCGGAAAGAGCGTATTGAGAGACCCAGTCTGGACGGTAGGAATGGCAACGGCCAAATGAACCGGGGAGGACGAAGATGGCAAGACGTGCGTTTCAAACCAATCTGCTACTCCCATCTGCGATCGACCACATTGCTGTGTAGCTCTAGCACTGATCCTGCTTCAGCCACAGCAATTCACGTTTACCTTGGCGCCACCGAATGTTCGCATGGCAGTCACCTGCATTTGGTGATCATCATTAGTGCGAAAAGGAATTTCCTGGCGTTCGCACCTGAAAGGCTCTTTATTATGCCGATATAGTCATCAAGATAGGCTAGTTGAGCTGCAGTCGCTACCCGCGCTGATGGGATAGATACATGAGTACGAGTCTTTGCATCCTCGTCTACATCTTTGTCACGCATGAACTTTATTTTGTTAGTTTCCTTCGCAATATTTCTGTTCAATTTGTCGATAACGCGGCGGCTCCCATTCCTCGTTAAGAAATTAATCGCAGATTCGTTATCATCCGCTATTTGAACTAGCTGCGCTTCGGTTAGCGCAATGAAATCATTAGTAAGGGCTATATATCCTGATTGGTTGATTGCCGTTCCAGATGCTGGAACAATCCTAAGACTTCCATTGCTAGCTTCGGCCATAAGCTTCCTCCTTTGATTCAATGACGGAATAGGGATCAATATTGCCGGCGAAAATCAGCAAATCGGTCATCGCATACCCTGTTTTGTCGCCTCTTGACGGCAACTGTGGCTTCCAATCCTTCTCGCGAAGGATGGAGTACTCGCTATTAGCAATGAGGTCGTAGAGCACTTCCATGACAATTCGACTTCCGAGCGGGCCAAGCCTCTCTCCGTGCCCACAGATCTGCGCTTCCTTCAGGATATAGAACCAAAGAGGTGTATTTCCGTGCATATTGGGATCTGCCAGAATGCGTCGCACATCCTCGCTTTCTTCCGCAGCAATCTCATCGTCGGAAAGAATATTGATCGGTTTGATCTCTCGATCGTCTGCCCCCGTCAGAAAGGTGTTCATCTGACGAGCGGCGTTCTCCCCAGAAGGCAAGCGCGCGGCCGCGCCGAACAACAGCGTGCGAATGGGCAAATTCGCCGAAGGCGCCGGTGCAGGCAACGCTCCATCGGGTAGGTTTTTGAGAGCCCCTGCAATCCTGGTGTTTATCCGACGCGCCAAGAGCGGTTTCTCGCCGCACGTCGTTCCAAGCCCTGTAAAATCAAACAATCGGCACCAGTTTGCAACCCAACCACTCTGCAACTGGTCGATGCCGCCCACATTGTTCGTTTGATGGAGCAGCATGTCCAAGCTTGGATAATGGTATTGGTTCCAAAGAGGGATGTAGTCGCTTCGGACCATGCTGTGTCCGAACCTGAAGGCGGCCATCGCGAATTCAATAGGCATCGCCGGATACAGGTTGCCGGGACCTCGCACTCGTCGATAGCAAGTTGGTCCATTCTCGAGGATGTGGTTATATATGTCGTCGTCGATAACTGTTTTCAAAAAGTCATGCAGTACGATCGATTGAAAATGCTGGATAACCGTTTTTCTAATCTGCTCGTTTGAAACTGATCCGCCCTTTGCCAGGCGGAGGGCTACGGCATTATGAAATCTAATAAGTGCTACGTGAATCTGAGCGAGATTGAGACTATTGTCATTGCGCTTTTCAGGTATTGCCGGCTTGCCTTGCACTCGCGGCAGATCGTTTCGAAAGCGTGGCAGCTCGGAATGATCCTCATCAAATTTTGTCTGATCAACAGGCAGCAATTGAAGTTCATCGGCTTCAGGTAACAGCAATATCTCACCGTACAGGCTTCCGAGGTTCAGGCTAGGAGAAGTTAACTGCTCAATATCTTCGAGTTTTTGTTTATATTTTGTTCCATTGTGTGTTATCTCGTGTGCAATGAATTGGCCGAGATAGGTGTACCCCGCCGGTATTGAACTATCGAATTGCGGTTCGTTCGCATCATTCATCATGCGTGAGCCAAGAGCCACAAGGATTTCGTCAGGCGGCTGCTCCTGTTGCTCCTTGAGCATGCGAGTGAATCGAAATGGCGATTCTTCCTCCTCGCCTGTGTCAGGGGGTGTGTCAACTACGTCCTTGTTGAGGATTGGCGTGCCATCCACGACGTAGAACAAACGTCCATGCTTTGTGACCAAGCTGTGCCCCTCCGTCTGCCTCCATCTGCAATGAGGCACAACAAACATCTACCAGCAATAGATCGCCGTACTGTTTTGCGCGAAGCTCAATTCTTTTATGATTGCACTTCGGTGATCAAACGACAAGTACTACGGAGTGCAAGAACGGCCGAAAGGCGAAACCTGAGGCGTCGTGCAAACGTGGAACCCGACCCCAGTGGTTGCTCGGGTACTTTGCGGTGGCGCTGAGGTGCGTGTAGTCTAGGATAGGTCAGATTGGAACAGTCCAGCGCATGCGTTCGAATGCCACTCGATCTACGCTCCGAGCGATCCTGTTCGCTGACGCCGCGCAGTACTCACGGCACATGCAGGCTAACGAGCAGGCGACGCTCGACTTCATCCAGCGCTGCTTCGAGGTTTTCCGCGATCTGGCGCCTGCCCACGGCGGCGAGGTGGTAAAGACCACAGGCGACGGCGTCATGGTTGAATTCGCGTCGGCGACCGAGGCGGTGCTCTATGCGCTCGCCGCGCAGGAGCAACTCGCTGACATGGCCGGCGGCGAACCCGACGGCCGCCGTATACTGTTCCGGATCGGCATACACCTTGGTGAAGTGAAGCACCGCGGCGGCGACGTTTACGGCCACATAGTCAACGTCGCTTCGCGTCTGGAACACCTGGCCGAACCCGGCGGTATTTGCATTTCCCAAGCCGTGTTCGAACAGGTACGGCAGGCGGTTCCCGCCACTTTCGGGAGCCTTGGACCGCGCAGCCTGAAAAACATCCCGCAGCCCGTCGTCGCTTACCGGGTCCGCCGCAGCAACGGGCCTCCATCGGAAGGGCAGGCGCCCGAGCCAGGAGAGGTTTCCGTCTCCCTGATCGAAAGGCTGTCGCTGTCCGATGCCGAAGGCAACGAGATCGCCCTGAGATCGATGAAGGCGCAGGCGCTTGTCGGCTACCTCGTGCTCAGCCAGCACAACCAGGAAGCGAAGGACCGCATCCTTGGCCTCCTGTGGAGCAGCCTGGACCTGCCGCACGCGCAGCAGGAGTACCGGTCCGTCGTCCGGCAGG
Organism: Mesorhizobium sp. WSM4848; assembly: GCF_055811375.1. Lineage (NCBI taxonomy): Bacteria > Pseudomonadati > Pseudomonadota > Alphaproteobacteria > Hyphomicrobiales > Phyllobacteriaceae > Mesorhizobium > Mesorhizobium sp. WSM4848. The sequence goes on along the minus strand of NZ_JBVVPX010000015.1, from coordinate 61,568 downwards.
TCCAGCAGGCGTTCCAGAAGGCGGGTTCGGACGCTTTCCACGCGACTCCCGGCCAGGTCCGTATGATAATGTCCGCTCTGCAGGTGGACCTCCTGACGGTCAGCGAACAGCTCGGGGAGGGATTCGTCACGCCCGATCTCATCGAAGGGCGGGTTTCTCCGGACCAGATCTTGGCAGGCCTCGAGCGGACCGACCAGGTTTTCGAATCCTGGCTCAGGGTGACGCGCCACCGCTGGCGAGACCGGCTAATCGGGCAGCTGGAGGCCTGCCTCGACCGCGAATCCGGCGGTCTGTCCGGCAAGCACGCCGCAATCGCGCTCCTCGCCATCGATTCCACGCATGAGCCTGCCGCGCGGGCGCTCATGAACGCCTACGCGGCGGGGGGCAATACAGCTGCCGCGATCCGCGTCTACCAGTCGCTGCGGGAGGTCCTGGCGAAGGACTTCAGCGTCGAGCCTTCGGCGGAAACCCAGAAAGTGATCCAGCGGATTCGGGCGGGCGGGTCAACGCCGGCCGATGAGAGGGAGGCGAAAGAAGCAGGCGCGCCCCGATACGAAGGGCGGCTCCCGGTCATCGCAGTCGGCCCGTTTGCTCCGCCAGGGCATCGGGGCAAGGAGCATCTGCTTGCCGGATTTCGCGCGGAGGTTATTTCCTGCCTGGTCAAGTTCCGCGACTGGGTGATCGTCGAGGAGCAGGAAGGCCAGCGCCTGCCGGACGTAGGTTCCGGAGCTGCCGTCGACTACCGCCTCGAGTCCCGCATGCAGCCGTCCACTTCGGAAGAGGCCGTGCGGTTCACGCTCGTCGACGCCGCCAGCGAACGCATCGTCTGGAGTGAACGGTTTCCGCTCCAGCTGCAGGAATGGGCGACAGTCTCCAGCGGAATCGCGCGCAAGACCGCAGCCGTTCTGGACATTTATCTCTCCGCGGAGCGCGTATCAGGACATCCGGGCAGGCGCGACCTTTCGCTCTCGGCATATGACGACTGGCTGCGCGGAGAGAACCTGCTCACCCTCTGGCAGCCAGATGCGGAACTCGAGGCCGAGCGTCTCTTCAAGTCGGTCATCCAGCAGATGCCGCGGTTCGCTCCCGCCTACTCCAGCCTCGCCAGCATCTACAACGTTCGCCATCTGATAGTCGCGGGGTTCCGGCGCGACCCCGCGCTCGAGGCCGAAGCGCTCAGGCTGGCGAAGGAGGCTGTGCAGATCGATCCGCTCGAGACCCGTGCCCACCTGACCCTGGCGTGGTCGTGCCTTATGGCGGGGAAGTACGACCAGGCGGACATCCACTACGACCTCGCCTTCGACCTCAATCCGAACAACCCTAAGACGCTGCTGTCCTGCGCGCATGGCCTCGCTTTCACGGGCAGGATCGAACGGGCAAGGGAGCTTGCGCGCCTCGCGCTCAGCCTGACTCCCTTCGTTACTCCCTTCCAGTGGGAGTACCTCACGGGAATCCGGTTCATTATCGGCGACTGCTCGGGTGCCGTCGCCGCGGCAAACATGGGCGCCGGAAGCATGCATGATACGCTCATGTGGAAAGCGGCCGCGCTGGCGCTTATGGGCAGGGAGGATGAAGCGCGCCGTGCGGCAGAGGAGTTTCTCGCCGGAGCGCGTGCGCAGTGGACAGGAGAACCTCCCGGCGACCGCGAGATCGTCGAGTGGGTCCGGCGCGGTCCTCCGATCAAGGAAACGGAGACGCGCCGGCGGCTGGAGGATGGATTAAAGCAGGCTGGACTTCCAGAAGGCGAGGAGTAACCACGACGCTAAGCGACATGGCCGACGGCCTACTGATTGCACCGCGCCAAGGAATGCGGCTGTTCAGGTTCGTATCACAGGCACGTGTTCAAGGGACAGATGATTGCATCGGCGACACCTGCTACGCCGCCCGATCTCCTTCGGTGCCCATTTACCTCGACGAGCATCCGCGGCTTGAGTTTTGACCTAAAGCGGAATGCGTTTGGATTGAACCTGCACTCCGATCTATCTCTTTAGCCGCATTTGTGCGACGCTAAGTGATTCCACTTGGCTGCAAAATGGTTCAGCGCGTCGGAACGGGATGCTCGCCGCGATAGTCGTAGAAGCCGCGTCCGGTCTTGCGGCCGAGCCAGCCGGCCTCGACATATTTCACCAGCAGCGGGCAGGGGCGGTATTTCGAATCCGACAGGCCGTCATGCAGCACCTGCATGATCGACAGGCAGGTGTCGAGGCCGATGAAATCGGCGAGCTGCAGCGGTCCCATCGGATGGTTGGCGCCGAGCCGCATGGCGGTGTCGATCGCGTCGACCGAGCCGACCCCCTCATAGAGCGTGTAGATCGCCTCGTTGATCATCGGCAGCAGGATGCGGTTGACGATGAAGGCCGGAAAATCCTCCGAGACGGTGATCGTCTTGTCGAGATGGTTCACATAGGCCTTTGCCGCTTCGAAGGTCTGGTCCTCGGTGGCGATGCCGCGCACCAGTTCGACCAGCTTCATCACCGGAACCGGATTCATGAAATGGATGCCGATGAAACGCTCCGGCCTGTCGGTCTGCGCGGCGAGACGGGTGATCGAGATCGACGAGGTGTTCGTCCCCAGGATGGCTTCCGGATTGAGCTGCGGGCAGAGCTGGGCGTAGATCTTGCGCTTGACCGTCTCGTCCTCGGTCGCTGCTTCGATCACCAGATCGGCACCGGCAAGGTCGGCCATGGTCGGTGCTGACGAAATGCGCGCCATCGCCTCGTTGCGCAGTTTTTCCTCGAGTTTGCCGGAGCCGACCTGGCGGGCCATGTTGCCGCTGATCGTGGCGATGCCCTTTTCGATGCGGTCGGGTGAGATGTCGTAGACCAGCACCTTGTAGCCCGCAAGCGCGGACACATGGGCGATGCCGCCGCCCATCTGGCCCGCGCCGATGATGCCGATCGTCTCGATCTTGTTCATTACACCGATCCCGTCAAAAGGCCTTTGCGGCCTGCTTTTTGTGCGGTGCAAACTAAAAGGGCGGGGCGACTTCGTCTACCCCGCCCTTCACAATTTAATACGCTTTGGCAGAAGGCGTCAAAGCGCCTTTTGCAGTTCCGGCAGAATGACGAAAAGGTCGCCGACGAGGCCGTAGTCGGCGACCTGGAAGATCGGCGCTTCCTCGTCCTTGTTGATGGCGACGATGACCTTCGAATCCTTCATGCCGGCAAGATGCTGGATGGCACCGGAGATGCCGACGGCGATGTAGAGATCGGGTGCCACCACCTTGCCGGTCTGGCCGACCTGCCAGTCGTTCGGCGCGTAGCCGGCATCGACTGCGGCACGCGAGGCGCCGACGGCGGCGCCGAGCTTGTCGGCGATCGGCAGGATGACTTCCTGGAATTTCTCCGAAGAGCCCAGCGCGCGGCCGCCCGAGATGATGATCTTGGCCGAAGTCAGCTCCGGACGATCGGTCTCGGAAAGCTTGTTCTCGACGAAGCTCGACAGGCCGGGATTGACAGCTGCCTGAACCGTCTCGACCGGGGCTGAACCGCCCTCGGGTGCAGCCTGGAAGGAGGCGGTGCGCACGGTGATCACCTTCTTGGCGTCGCTCGACTGCACCGTCTGGATAGCGTTGCCGGCATAGATCGGCCGCTTGAAGGTGTCGAGCGAGACAATCTCGATGATCTCCGACACCTGCGCGACATCGAGCAGGGCCGCCACGCGCGGCGCGACATTCTTGCCCGACGAGGTCGCCGGCGCGACGATCGTGTCATAGGCATCGGCCATGCCGACGACGAGCGCCGCCAGCGGTTCGGCGAGACGCTCGGTGAGTTCGTCGGCTTCGGCGAGCAGCACCTTGCTCACGCCCTTGAGCTTGGCGGCGGCGTCCGCTGCGGGCTTGGCGCCGTTGCCGGCGACCAGCACATGCACGTCGGAGCCGATCTGCAGTGCCGCGGAAAGCGCCTTGGCGGTCTGGTCGGAAAGCGTCGCATTGTCGTGTTCGGCAATCAGAAGAATTGTCATCTTTTTGTCCCTTCCCAGCCCTACAGCACGCCTGCTTCGTTCTTGAGCTTGTCGACCAGTTCGGCGACGCTCTTGACCTTGACGCCCGCCTTGCGGCCGCCCGGCTCCTCGGTCTTGATCACCTTCAGCCGCGGCTTGACGTCGGCGCCGTAATCGGCGGGAGACTTCTCGTCGAGCGGCTTCTTCTTGGCCTTCATGATGTTGGGCAGCGAGGCATAGCGCGGCTGGTTGAGGCGAAGATCCGCGGTGACAATCGCCGGCATCTTCAGCTCCACCGTCTGCAGGCCGCCATCGACCTCGCGCGTCACCTTGGCCTTGTCGCCATCGATGACGACCTTGGAGGCAAAAGTGCCTTGCGCCCAGCCCAGAAGCGCGGCCAGCATCTGGCCGGTTTGGTTCGAATCGTCGTCGATAGCCTGCTTGCCGAGAATGACGAGACCGGGCTTTTCCGCCTCGACCACGCCCTTCAGCACCTTGGCGACACCCAGCGGCTCGGTCTGCTCGTCGGTCTTGACCAGGATAGCGCGGTCGGCGCCCATGGCGAGCGCGGTGCGCAAGGTCTCCTGCGCCTGCTGCGGCCCGATCGAGACAACGATGATCTCCTCCGCCTTGCCGGCCTCCTTCAGCCGGATCGCCTCTTCGACCGCGATCTCGTCGAACGGGTTCATCGCCATCTTGACGTTGGCGAGTTCCACCGCCGAACCGTCAGCCTTCACACGAACCTTCACATTCGCATCCACAACCCGCTTCACGGGCACAAGGATCTTCATTTGCCTGTCACCTCTTTCACGATAGCCACCTCTTTCAAGGATAGTCACCTCTTTCAAGATAGTCGGCGCGCTATAGCAGTGCGCGCGTCTTCAGAGTTGTCGAAAGCCGACATTCCGGACGGAATTTTGGTCTCCGACCGTCTAAAGCGCGTCGCATTTGACCGACCTCACGCGCCTTGTTGTTTGTTTTATGCATGCCGCTATCGCAAAACCGCTGCACAGTTTTGCGCGACATGCATTGGTGTGGGAAAGCTTCCGTAGTTGCGGCGACCCCGCACGTCAATATCCGGGGCGCGCCCAAATCATCCGCGCCGCACTCAAATCGGTTCAGTCCGGCAAATCGGTTCAGTCCGGACTGGAGGCGCTTGCCCGTCCCCAGCGCGGTGCCGGCTGCGCCGGCAGCGGCTCGCCTGGCGCCGGCTCTGCTGCAACAGGCATTTGGCCGGCGACCACCACTGCCTCTTCGTCCGCACCGGCAAGCAGCGGTACGGCGCGGTTGCGCAAGATGAGCACCAGCACGGCCCCGGCGATGATGCCGCCGACATGGCAGGCCCAGGAAATCTGATCCTCGCCACCGGCGGCGAACATCACGATCTGGAACAGGATCCACAGGATGAGCGGGATGAAGGCCGGGATGCGCAGCGGAATGCGGGCGAAGGCCAGCACCCATACCTTCACCCTGGGATAGAGGATCAGATAGGCGGCGACCACGCCGGCAATGGCGCCTGAGGCGCCGATCAGCGGAACCTGCGAGTCCCACGCGATCAGGCCCTGGAAGAAGGCGCCGGCTGTAGCGCAGAGCAGGTAGAAGATGAGAAAGCGGATATGACCGAGCGCGTCCTCGACATTGTCGCCGAACACCCACAGGAACAGCATGTTGCCGCCGAGATGGAAAATATCGGCATGCAGGAAGGAATAGGTGACGTAGCTCAGGCTCTCCGGGATCACGACAAACTGCGGAGCCAGTTCGGCGCTGTCGTGGACGACCGACGGGATGAAGCCGAGGCCCAGCACAGCGGCGTTGGTGAACTGCTCGCCGCCAAGCGCGGTGGCGAAGTAGATGAGCGTGTTGAACGCGATCAGGCCGATCGTCACATATTGCTGCTTTATGTGGCGCAGCCGGTTGGTGTCATAAAGCGGGATGAACATCGGACCCCCTCCCGGCTCGGCAGATTCAGCGGTTCTTGCCGGGAACCCATAGCACGTCGGCGTTTCCATTGTCATTGACCGCGCGTGCGGCGACGAACAGAAAGTCCGATACGCGGTTGATGTATCTTACCGCCTCGCGGTTGACATGCTCGCCCGAGGCCTGCGTCAAAGCCACCATTATGCGCTCGGCCCGCCGCGCCACCGTGCGGGCGAGGTGAAGGGCCGCCGCCGCCGGCGTGCCGCCGTTGAGCACGAAGGATTTGAGCGGCTGCAGGTCCTTGTTGAGCAGGTCGATGTCCTTTTCGACGCGGTCGGTCTGCACAGCGGTGATGCGCAGCGGCTCATTGCCGAGCGGCTGGCCGTCGTCCGGCACCGCCAGATCGGCGCCGAGGTCGAAAAGATCGTTCTGGATGCGGCCGAGCATCGCGTCGATCGCCGGGTGTGTTGCCGCGGTGTGGATGCGGGCCATGCCGATGCAGGCATTGGCTTCGTCGATCGTGCCATAGGCGTCGATGCGCGAATCGGATTTCAGCCGCCGTTCACCGGTGCCGAGGCCGGTGGTGCCGTCGTCGCCGGTGCGGGTGTAGATCTTGTTGAGCTTGACCACGCTCTGCCTCCCGAAATCGCCGCCCTCGTCACTTGCGGGTGAAATACACCGCCAGCATGATCAGCACCAATGCCACGAACTGCAGCAGCACGCGCGTCTGCATCAGCTTGTTGGAGGTCATCCCGGAGCCGCCGCGCATCATGTTGATGAGGCCGCGGATCAGCACGATCACCACGGCGACCATGACGAGGACAGCGAGGATGTTGAAGACGGTTGCCATAGTGTGTTTCCAGTCGATTGCGTTCAGGCGCGTTTGGCAAGCAGGCGGTAGAGCATTGATGCCGGCAGGATGCGTTTGAGGACGACGCCGATCCTGGCCGGCACCGTTACCACATAATGCGGACGCGGGCGCCGCGACAGAAGCGCATGGCGCAAGGCCGCATGAACCACCTCCGGCCCGGGCTTCAGCCGTGACGTGCTGCCGCCGGCTTGCAGCCGTTGCAGCTGCGCCTCATAGGCGAGGCGGTGGACGGAAGTCTCACGCTCGATATTCCTGAGAAACCACACAAGGCCGTTGCTGGCGATCTTCGATGTCACCGGCCCCGGCTCGATCAGCGAGACATGGATGCCGCTGCCCTGGAGTTCCTGATGCATGCTCAGCATCAGCCCTTCGATCGCGTGCTTCGATGCCGAATAGGCGCCGCGAAAGGGCAGCGGCGCCAGGCCGAGGATCGAGGAGCAATGGACGAGACGGCCATGGCCCTGGCGGCGCATCACCGGCACGACACGGCGGGTGAGGTCATGCCAGCCGAACACATTCGCCTCGAATTGCTCCCTGAGTGCTGCGACCGGCAGGTCCTCGACGGCGCCGGGCTGTGCGTAGGCGCCGTTGTTGAACAGGGCATCGAGCCGTCCGCCCGTCCGCTCCAGCACCGACGCCACCAGCGTCTCGATGGATCCGGCTTCGCGGTAGTCCAGATAGAAGGCCTCGATGCCGTCGACCTCGAGGGCGGCGATGTCCTCCGGCTTGCGCGCCGTCGCGAACACCCGCCAGCCTTCCGCCTTCAGCGCCCGGGCGCAATAGGCGCCTATCCCGGAAGAAGCACCGGTGACGATGATGGTGCGCAACTCTTCTCCGGGAGGAAGCGTGGGTTGACCGAGGCTTGCCATTTGCCGCAATCCCTTCCCATATTCGCGGCGTCGAGACAATCGAAGGGAACGCGGTTCTTGTTGCGGAAGATCGTAGCCGTCAAACGCGTGCTCTATGACGCGGTCGGCCATTTCGATGCAGACGATGGCTGGGCGATGGCCAGCCATCTGGCGATCACGGCGCTGATGGCGCTTTTCCCCTTTCTGATTTTCGCCACGACACTGGCCAGTTTCCTCGGCGCACAGGCTTTTGCCGACACTGCCGTGCATCTCGTCTTCGACACCTGGCCCGAGCAGATCGCCAAGCCGATCGCGCGCGAGGTGCTCAACGTGCTCACCGTGCAGCGCACCGACCTGTTGACCTATGGCGTGCTGCTTGCCGCCTTCTTCGCCTCGAACGGCATTGAGGCGCTGCGCACCTCGCTCAACCGCGCCTACCGCGTTTCCGAAACGCGCGGCATCATCTATCGCCGGGTGCAGAGCATCGCCTTCGTTCTGATCGCCACGGCAGGTTTTCTGGTGATCAGCGTGCTCGTGGTTTTCGCGCCCATACTGGGACGGCTGGCCGAGGCCAATTTCGAATGGGTAAAACCCTATATGGGGACGATCACGCTGTGGCGTTACATTATCGCCTCCGCCGTCATCGTCGGTGGGCTGTTCGCGGTGCATTACTGGCTGCCCGCGGGCAAGCGCCGCTTCGTTTCGATCGTCCCGGGCATCATCTTCACGCTGATTGCCTGGCTCATCGGGTCGACCATCTTTGCCGCCTATCTCGATCGCTTCTCGTCCTATGTGACGACCTATGCCGGCCTTGCCTCGATCATGGTCGCGGTCGTCTTCCTCTATATCGTCTCGGCGATCTTCATTCTCGGCGGTGAACTCAATGCCGCGATCAGCCGCTATCTGGAGGCACGCGCCCGAGTTGGCTGATTCTTGGTTTGAGCATTATCTTCTCCGAAACCGGTTCCCACTTTTTGCTTCGCTGACCTTCGGTTCGGGATCATGCTTTGGTCGGCTGAGCGGTTGCCAGCCCGACGCCGAGCGTCGCGATCGCCATGCCGACGATCTGGACCAGGTTCAACTGTTCGCCGAACAATAGCCAGGCGATGAGTGCGGTGACGGCCGGGACCAGATAGAACAGCGAAGCGACTTTCGACATCTCGCCGTCGCGGATCATCACCATCAACAGGAAGATGGCGCCGATCGACAGCACCAGCACCAGCCATGCCATGGCGAAGATCAACTCGCCATTGACGACGACGGTTCGCGTCTCGAAAGCGAGCGAGGCCAAAGCCATCACCGATGCACCGCCGACATATTGCCAAGTGGTGGCCGCCACGAGATCGCCGCCGGAGGCGAAGCGCTTCTGCCAGATCGTGCCGGCGCTCATGCCAAGCACCGAGACAAGTGAGGCGGCCAGCGTCTCGGCCGTCACGCCGCCGCCGAGCGTCCCGAGCTTCGGCCAAAGCACGATGACCACGCCGGCAAGTCCGACAGTGAGGCCGGCCCAATGGCGCGGCAGGATGGCCTCGCCGAGAAACCGGCCGGCCATCACCGCCGTGATCAGCGGCTGCAGCCCGACGATCAAGGCCGAAAGCCCGGCCGGCATGCCCCTGTGGATGGCCCAGAAGACGCCGCCGAGATAGACGCCATGCATCAGGATGCCGGCGCCGGTCGCGTGAAGCGCCTCCTTGCGCGTCGCCCGCCTGGAGCCGAGTGCTGCCATCAAGGCGGCCAACAGGACGGCGGCCAGAACGAAGCGCGCGGCCAGGAAGGTGAAAGGCTCGGCCCACGGCATGGCATAACGCGCGCCAATGAAGCCAGTCGCCCACAGGACGACAAAGGAGGCGGGGATGAACCGCTTGATGCTGTGCATTTTTGGAAGGCTGCCGCGCTTGGTGACGATCGGGTGTCGCGACTGCTGTAATGTGGTTCAACCCGGCAAGCAAAACCAAACGGTTGATCCATAGGCTCATCCGAGTTGAAGGATGCGCTCTGGGTCGGGGATAAATGCTGATCTGCAGTGATCCTTCGCGCCCCCCTCTGTCCTGCCGGACATCTCCCCCACAAGGGGGGAGATTGGCCTTCATCACCGATTTCGCCAGCCACCAACCTTGCAAAAATGACGCTGTCCGCGAAGCTGCCGATCTCCCCCCAAGTGGGGGAGATGTCCGGCAGGACAGAGGGGGGCGCCTCGCTCTGCCATCAAAGGTTCTGCACCGTCATGACGCTGTGATGTAACGGAATGGACTAAATCCGAACCAGCCGGCGGACGTCTTCCGGTGATGCGCCGGCCTCGCGCAAGGCGGCAAGGCCGGTATCTCCAAAACTCTTCGACAGCTTTCGTCCGTCCGGGCCGAGGACCAGACGATGATGGAAGTAGCCTGGTTGCGGCAGGCCGAGGATCTCCTGGAGCAGGCGCTGCACGCCGGTGGCGGAATAGAGGTCCTGGCCGCGCACGACGTGGCTGATGCCCTGCAGCGCGTCGTCGACGACGACGGCGAGATGATAGCTTGTCGGGATTTCACGGCGCGCCACGATCACGTCGCCCCAGTCCTGCGGCCGGGCTTCTATCGTGCGTGTCGCGGAAAGGCTTTCATCGGAAAATTCCAGCCATGACAGACCCGTGCCGACGCGCGCCATCGCAGCGCCAACGTCCAGTCGCCAGGCGAAGGGCGCATTCTCGGCGATACGGCGCTTGCGCTCGCCGACCGGCAACGCCTTGTCGACGGCGGGATACAGCGGCACCCCGTCCGGGTCCCGCGGCCAGTCGCGGCCGCGCCTTTCGCTGTCTGCAATGAAGGCGCGGATTTCGCCACGGCTCATGAAGGCCGGGTAGACGAGCTCTTCCCTGATCAGCCGATCGAGCACCGCCCGATAGTCCGAAAAATGCTCGGACTGACGGCGCACCGGTTGTTCCCAGCCAAGCCCGAGCCATTCCAGGTCGCGAAAAATGCCGGCCTCGAATTCCGGCGTGCAGCGCGTCGTGTCGATGTCCTCGATGCGCAGCAACAGCCGCCCGCCGGTTGCGCTGGCCAATTTTTGATTGAGCAGCGCCGAATAGGCATGGCCGAGATGCAGTTCGCCATTCGGGCTCGGCGCGAAGCGGAATGTCAGGAGTGTCATCGTTCGGCGGCAATCGGGTTGTGCGGCGCTTTCGCCAGTTGCTACTTTGCGGCTGATTACATCTGACATTTTGCGCTGGGAACAAGCTGACATGCAACGCATCGCCACGCTCGACGACATCGCGCAAGGGCTCGACGCGCTCTGCCTGCTCGACCCGCGCCTGGAAAAGGTGCGTGGCATGGCCGGCGAGGTGCCGCTTCGGCTTTCCGACCCGGGATTCAGAAGCCTTGCCTCGATCATCGTCTCGCAGCAGGTTTCCCGCGCCAGCGCTGATGCCATCTTCGGGCGGCTGACAAAACTCGTCGATCCGCTGACGCCGCAAGCGATCCTTGCCGCCGACGAAGCCGTGTTTCGCGAGGCCGGACTGTCGCGACCGAAGCAGCGCGGCCTGATCGCCGTCGCCCAGGCGGTGGTCGATGGGCTCGACCTCGATCATCTCTGCCTGCTCGACGCGGCTGATGCGATCACGGCGATGACCAAGGTGTCGGGCATCGGCGCGTGGACGGCGGAAGTCTATCTTTTGTTCGCCGCCGGCCACCCCGATGTCTTCCCGGCACGCGACGTTGCCCTGCAGAACGCGGTCGGCCACGCGCTCGGCATCGATCCGCGTCCGCCTGAGAAAACACTGATCCAACTCGCCGAATCATGGAGCCCGTGGCGAGGTGTCGCATCGCGGCTTTTTTGGGCCTATTATCGCGAATTGAAGGGCAGGGACGCCGCGCCTCCGGCCTGAATTCGCAAAAAAGCATAGAAATCAGGCGCTTTTGGCGTGGCGTTTGATCGACAAGCCGCTTCACATCCCTGTCATGTCGGGCTTACAGTATCCGCGCCGACAGGCTACAGCGCCGCGCATCCGATCGGATGCGCAAAGGACGCTGTAGGACTTTTGAATCTGTGCATGATCCTTTCCGAAAATCAGTCGATTTCGGGGTCATGCACTGGACCAAGGAGGTCAATGACGTGACGGTTGCCGTATCTCCGGATGGGCTTCCAGCACTGGTGCTGAACGCGGATTACCGTCCGCTCAGCTATTACCCCCTGTCGCTCTGGTCGTGGCAGGACGCCATCAAGGCGGTGTTCCTCGAGCGGGTCAACATCGTCGCCGAATACGAGCACGCGGTGTCGTCGCCGACCTTCTCGATGAAACTGCCGAGCGTCGTCAGCCTGAAGGCCTATGTGAAGCCATCGCGGCATCCGGCCTTCACCCGCTTCAACGTCTTCCTGCGCGACCGTTTCCAGTGCCAGTATTGCGGCACGCCGGAGGATCTGACCTTCGACCATGTCGTTCCCCGCCATCGCGGCGGCGCGACGACCTGGGAGAATGTCGTCGCTGCCTGCTCGCCCTGCAATCTGAGGAAGGGCGGCATGATGCCGGCGCACGCCAAGATGTGGCCGCTGCAGAAACCTTTTCAGCCGACGGTGCACGATTTGCACAACAATGGCCGCCTGTTCCCGCCCAACCATCTGCATGAAAGCTGGATGGATTATCTGTACTGGGATGTCGAACTGGAGCCTTGAGATCATCCGATAATTCGGGAGGTTGGCCGTCTGAAGCGATTGTCTGCGCTTCCGATGCTCACGGACCAGCGCATGACCCCGGAAACCGATTTCGGTCTCCGGAAAGGATCATGCGCAAATGCAAAGTTTTAGAGCGTCCTTTGCGCGTCCAATTGGACGCGCCGCGCTCTAATGTCCGCTGCGCTTCGGTTCGCGACAATCACTCCATACGACTCAGCCTGCCGAATTCTTGAATGATCTCGCGCCGCACTAGATTAATCGCGGGCAAAGGCGCCGCGGAAGGCGATGACGGCCAGCACAAAACTGGCGATGGCGTTCCAGCCGGCCAGCGACAGGCCGAGGATGCGCACAGCCGCCTTGTCGCAGGAGGGCGGGACGAATCTGTCGAGCGCATCGAGCACGCCCTTGCCGCCGGTGTCCACCGGTCCGGCAGCCGCTGCACAGTCGGTCGGCCCCGGCCACCACGCCCATTCGACGCCGGAGTGATAGACGCCGAGATAGACGCCGTAGACCATCAGCAGCCCGCCGACGGCCAGCAGGCCGCGTGTCAGCCATGCGGGAGCGCGCAATGTCGACGCAAGCGCCGCCAGCAGCATCAGCGGCACGCCGATGTAATAGGGGGTGCGTTGCTCCAGGCAGAGCTTGCAGGGGATGTAGCCGCCGAGATGCTGGAAGGCCAGCGCCGAGCCAACGGTGGCGGCCATGGCAGCGGCGAGGAACAACGCCGTCCGCATGCGCTGGCCTCCCCTGTCGGCATTCACGGTCGCCGTCATCGATCTGCCGTTCGCCTTCTTGTTGAGCATGATCTTTTCCGAAAACCGCTTTTCGGGATCGTGCCTTAAAACGCGTATTTGACGACGATATAGAGCGAAATCAGGGCAGCGGCGCCAGCGCCGGCGATCAGGCCGAGGCGCTTTTCGATGAACTCGCGGATCGGTTCGCCATAGCGACGCAGCAGCCAGGCGAGGAACAGGAAGCGGGCGCCGCGCGCCACGATCGCCAGCACGATGAACAGCAGCAAAGGCGTGCCGATGACGCCGGACAGGATCGTCACCACCTTGATCGGCGGCAGATGGGCGAGGCCGGAGGTGATCAGCATCAGGACGATGAATCCGGTACCTGCCGAGCCGCGCAGTGGCTCACGCAGTGTCTCGAAGTCGTCATACTTGCCGTAGAATTCAAGGATCGGCCGCGCCACCGTGTCATAGGCGTAGTGGCCGATGTACCAGCCGGCTATGCCACCCAGAACGGAGGCCAGCGTGGCGACCAGCGCGTAGCGATAGGCGCGATCCGGCCGCGACAGCGCCATCGGCAGGTAGAGCACGTCGGCCGGCACCAGAAACACCGAGCTTTCGACGAAAGCGATGAAGGCCAGCCACCATTCGGCGGATTTCTTCGCCGCCAGCGACAAGGTCCAGTCGTAAAGTCCGCGAAGCATCGGCACTCCTGATGCACGTCGCCCAAATGCGCAGCGGTTTTGGGATAACAATGCATAAAAACAAAGACCAAAAGCGCGCCACATGAATCTCTCCGGACGCGACGCGCTTCAATGCGCTGCCTGTCTAGAAAGATTTTTCGCGCTGCACAATGGCCGCCGCTTCACGAAATCGAAAGGCCGCGGCCGAGCGAAAGCGACATGCCCGGAATTGGCCACCCCGAATTGGCCAGTTGACGAACAGGCCTCCAACCGTATAGTCCGCGCCCATCCAGGCCGCCCGGCCTGAGCCCCTATGGCGGAATTGGTAGACGCGCTCGACTCAAAATCAGGATGCTACCTTCAGCCCGCAGGGTAATAGGATTAGAGGTCAATAGGTTAGGAGTTGAGGGTCGCTCAATTCTCAAACTGCCACCTTCTACCTAGGTGCAGGATGAGAGCGTTGAGAGGTCAACGAGTTAGTGCTTTGCGGGTGTGGTGAAACTGGTAGACGCGCTGGATTCAAAATCCAGTTCCGAAAGGAGTGTCGGTTCGATTCCGACCACCCGCACCATTCAATTCTTAGTTGGCACGGCCGCACCTTGAGCGCTGCTCTCCGAAGGTGGAGTTGACACGTTCGAATCGTGTCGGGCGCGCCAAAATTTCGAACCCCTTGAGTTGAAACGGTTTTTCGAAGAGGCGCCCGAACAAAAGAGAGAACTGTCTGGGAGCCCATTCGTCACCAGCGAATAAGGTGACTCGGCGTTGCCGTTTGAACGCGAAGATCTGACCCTGAGCTGTCGTTGCGGGAGGTTGGCTCGAACGTCTCAAATGGGTGCTCGAAGCCGCCAATGGCACCAGTGGCGCAGAGGCGCGCCTAACCCTTTGCGCCGATGGCATTTGCATCTGGAGCTAAATCCGGCCCCATGCCTCGCATCTTGACATTATAGACGCGTACGTGCCCGTCGAGGCCTTTGAGGTGGCGAGTGCCGAGCTCGATGATCGGAACCTTGCCACCCACAAAGCGCGCCACGGAATGATCGATGAGGATTTGTTGATCATCAGCGGACGAACACAGTCTCGACGCCAGGTTCACGACATTGCCGATCGCGGTGTAGTCAACGCGGGCTTCATAGCCAATTCGGCCCACCGTTGCCCACCCCATTGCGAGACCTATGCCGAAACCAATCTGATGGCCACGCAGTCGCCACCCAGAGATGAGGCCTTGAATGGCATCCCGCATGTCGACAGCCATTTTCACAGCATGAAGCGCCGGCTCTTCGCACGGAACCGGGGCGTTGACGAGAACCATCAACCCATCCGCCGAAAAACTGGTCAGCGTTGCCTCATACCGGGTGATGATCGCGCCGAGCGCCTCATAGTACTCACGCAAGACCTGCATGATGTCCTCAGGCTCGGCATGCGCTGAAAAAGCGGTAAAACCACGCAAGTCGCAGAAAACAGCGACCACTTCCGCGCGCTGGCCAGCGAGCACGCTCTCGTCGCCAGCCTTTTCTACGAGCTCCGCGACCTGCGGTGCGAGGAAGCGCTTCAGCCGCGTCATTCGCTCCGCGCGGTCCCTCGATATGGCGAGTTCGTGCGCCATTTGATTGAACTGCGCCGCCAGCCGCTCGAGTTCATCTCCAGTGGCGATGTTGATCCGGTGATCGAACTGTCCGGCACCGATTTTGTGGGTGCCCTCTTCCAATAGTCGGATGGGGCCGCTCATCCGTCTGGCAAGCCAATAGGCGAGTGCCGCCGCAAGGACTGTGGCGGCGAGCAATAGACCACCGGTCCGCCACAATGAAGCGTATAGGGGCGCAAAAGCCTCTGCCTGCGACTGCTCGACAAACACCGTCCAGCCGGCTGCGGCAATCGGTGCAACAGCGGTCACAACGGGTTCATTCTCGGCGTTGCGGGTTGCAATCGCATTGCCGCCCGCGGCGGCGATTGCATCCCGCAATCTGCGCAGGGCTAACGCCGCTTTCTCGTCGGTGCCCTGCAATACCTTGGTGATGTCTCGGTGAGCTACTAGGCCGCCGGTCTGGTCGACAACAAATGCCTGGCCGCTGCGACCAATGCGAATTTCGGAAACGATGAGCCAGACAGGCTTCAGGCTGATTTCGGCGACGACTGTGCTGCCTGAGTATGCGGCCACCGCCATGGTCATGAGCGGTTCGGAACCCTGGCGATAGGTGACCGGGCCATACCAGAATTTCGCCGACCTGGCACCCACGACAGCGGGATCGCCGGAGCGGTCCGCTCCGCCTTCCGTCCTGTTCAAGCCAATGCGGGAGACGTGCAGCCGCTCTGCGCCAGTACTGTCGAGAAAACTGATGCTGACAATTCCCGGGGCTTGGTGCATCGCCCGTATGGCAAGGAACCGATACTGTTTCACGGCGTCCGTGGTCGACCGGATCTGGTTCACCGTCGGGGCGAGCTGACGCTTGATCTCGTCGAGAAAGCTCTCAATCTTGTCGGCTGCGGATGTTGCCTCGGACCGCAGCAGGGCGCTGAGGATCGCACGCTGGTCGCCATAGCTGAACCAGGCGTCGCTGATGCCGCCGGCAGCCATCGGAAAAATGACGGCGGCGAATAAGACTAGAAAGTACTTCCGGAATAGCGATCGACGCATGGGAGCGGCTTCGAGATTGATCGGCCCCCCAGAAGCGACCGACGATACGTCGGACAATTCAACCCCGGAAAGATACCCTATGTTCTTGTGGATTGGTATAGGCTGGGCCGTTCCCCGCCCATATGGGGGGCTTCCTACCTTCCCACCACTCCTAGTGGCACGATCGCTTTTTTTGGATCGCTCGCGACCTTTGCTAGCGAGACCAATGAGCTTTCGCAAATGGCGTCAAAACGCGACCTTCACGGCATCACGGCAAAGGTCCGGAGGTGGCGCAACCACGCCGTTGAGACAAATCGCGCTCCATCGAGGGACAGGGCATGAAACCCTTGACCCTAAGGTTATCATGCTGACGAGCCAGTTCTCATCTTCATCCTCTCCGGCGCGCCACTAAATACCCTGCAAAAACACAGGGTTGGAGGTGCCTCCCCACTCCCGAAATAGCTCTTTGTTGCGGCCGGTCACAATCTCGTCACATCAAAAGGAGCAACGCGTTATGGCATCCATACGCAAACGAAACGACAAGTGGCAGGCGCAAGTCCGCGGCGTCGGGGGTGCTCGGCGACACAGGCACAACGACCGGGCCATTACCCGGTCGTTATCACCATGCGGAACCGGGCTGCGCCGCTCATCATCCTCTCATAGGCTTCTGCCGCGCGCTCAAGCGGCATCGTTTCGATCATTGGGCGAATGTTGGCGAGGGCGCTGAAAGCCAAAGTGTCTTCGGAATCAGCCGAGGTTCCAGAAGGCCATCCCTGGATCGCCCGGCGGCCGCCGATCAGAAGGAATGGCGAGACCTCGATGGGGTCGGGTGAAGCGCCAACGACGATCATCTTGCCATCAACAGCCAGTCCGCCAAGCACCGCGCTCATCGCCTGCGAATTGGTGACGGTGGACAGGATCACGCGAGCCCCACCCAGCTTATTCAGTTCGGCGGCAGCATCCTGGGTGGTGCTGTCGAAATAGTGATGAGCGCCAAGCTTGTGCGCCAGCGGCCGCTTGTCAGCGCCCCGCGCAATGGCGACCGTGCGGCAGCCCATTTTGGCGGCGAACTGCACACCGAGATGACCTAGACCGCCGATGCCGAGCACCGCGACGGTATCACCCGCACGGATCCCGCTATTCCGCAACGCATTGTAGGTCGTGATGCCCGCGCACAGGAGCGGCGCGGCTTCGGCGGCCTGCAGATCATCTGGGATCGCAGCCAGGGCTTCGAACGGCGCGATCATGTAATCGGCATACCCGCCATCATAGGTGATGCCGGGAATCTGCCCATTCGCACATGTGATGAAATCACCACGACGGCAGGAGGGGCAATGGCCGCAATGACCGCCGTGCCAGCCAACGCCGACCCGCTGCCCAGGCTTCCAATTGGGCACACGCTCGCCGACCTTGTCGATGACACCCACAACTTCGTGGCCTGGCACCCGCGGATAGGCGATTCCCGGGAATACCCCCAATTTGGTCAAGGCATCGCTGTGACATACTCCACACGCTTGGACCTTGATCAGGACTTGGCCCGGAGCCGGGATCGGAATCTCGCGTTCGACCAGCTCGAATGGTCCATTGGCGTTTTTCACTTGAACAGCACGCATACGTGGCATTGGGGGCCTCCTGTAGTTGGGGTTGCGTCGGGCAAAGGGTTGATATCGATTGATCGCTCTCTAAGTCTTGCCCTGCTTAAACTCTGCGCTGGCATCACGTAAATCGCTTCAATCACCCGCCGCGGTGATCGTTGAGATCGAACTGCCAGCAATGCGCGACTATACGCCTGAATCCGAGCGCTGTGGCGCCGACCGAGGTCTGTCAAGCAGAAATAGCGCAATTTCTGCCTAAGACGCCCGTTTTCCAGACTGTGTCAAAGCTCAGAGAGGCCCGCCACAGGCCGGATGAAGCCTCGTGACGGCGCTGTCGTGTTTGACCCCTTCACGCGATTCCGACCTCGCGCCGCAATGGATGGAGCTGACGATGCTGACAGCCCTTGTTCTCATTTGCTCGGTTGCAACTACACCCAATCGACAGGACTGCACCTCTGACAATGCGGCGGCAGTCTTGCGTGCCCGTCGAGTTCGCGAGCCCGACCACGTGCTTCATGCACGGGCAGGCCTACCTGGCCGGCGGGACGACCCTCAAGCATAGACCAGCCACGCCGCTATTGTATTTTGCTAGATTGAGCAGATGCTTATTTAGCTGGAGCTCGGGCAACCCGGCATGACCCGGCTGCTTCGACTCCCACCCGATTCCCTGGGCAGCCGGGTCGCCTTTTCAGACCGTGGCAATCTCAGGGGATGTTCGCCGAGCCAACGTCTGCCCTGTCGCGCGCCAGTCACGCAGCCTTGCGACTAACGAGCCAGCAACTCCGTCTCGACCCGACTAGACGTGCATTGACGCAGATCAAAGAACGTGGCGCGGTTTCAGACCAACATGAAGTTTCGCGTAACTTACATGCTGCTTATCGACAGTGTGATGCATTGAGAAGATGTTGCGCCAGGTGGTCAGCACAGTCCGTTCTGCACCGGTTCGTTTGCATGCAAAGGAGGAAGGCTTGAAACGTCACCTTGGCAAAATAGCTACTTGCTCAATGAGAACGGTAGTTGCGGCGACCGGCATGGTTGTTGCCCTGACGGGCGTTGGGCAGGCACAGCAATCCGATGCGCCGCTGGGTTCTCCGGCTGCCACGCGAACGATCGACGGGCTCCAACTGCCTGCGCCCGACATGCCGTTTGGCGGCAAGACCGAGCGCAACGCGCTTGAATCGACCCCGTTCTGGCAGCCGCGCGTCGCCCCGCCAGAAGGAGCTCCGAACGTCCTGCTGATCATCACCGACGACGTCGGCTTTGGCGCTCCTTCAACGTTCGGAGGCGTAATTCCAACCCCGACACTCGACAAAATTGCTGACATGGGGCTGCGCTATACGAACATGCACTCCACGGCGCTTTGTTCGCCGACGCGGGCCGCCCTGATAACCGGACGCAACCACCATTCGACGGGTTTCGGGGTTATCTCGGAACAGGCGACCGGGTATCCGGGCTACGATAGCGTCATCACCAAGGACAAGGCGACCGTCGGCACGATCCTGAAGGACAACGGCTACAATACCTCGTGGTTCGGCAAGAACCACAACACGCCAGGCTATCACATCAGCATGGCCGGTCCCTTCGACCAGTGGCCCACAGGCATGGGCTTCGACTATTTTTATGGCTTCATGGGCGGCGACACGAGCCAATGGACGCCGGGCAACCTGTTCCGCAACACCACCCAGATCTACCCGTTTGAAACGCAGAAGGGCTACAACCTGATCACCGCGATGGCGGACGATGCCATCGACTATATGACCCAGCTAAATACTCTGTCGCCGGACCAGCCTTGGCTGGTCTACTACGCACCCGGCGGGACCCACGCGCCGCACCATCCGACGCCCGAGTGGATCAAGAAGACCGAAGACATGCATCTCTTCGACGGTGGCTGGAACAAGCTGCGCGACACGATCTTCGCCAACCAGAAAAAACTCGGCGTGATCCCGCAGACAGCGGATCTTACCCCTTGGCCTTCGGACCTTCTAAAGAACTGGGACCAACTGACGGATGACGAGAAGAAGATGTTCATCCGGCAGGCCAATGTCTATGCCGCCTATCTTTCCTACACCGACGCCGAGATTGGCCGGGTGGTTCAGGCTGTGGAGGATAGCGGCGACCTCGAGAACACGCTGATCATCTACATATCCGGCGACAACGGATCGTCTGCGGAAGGCACATTGATCGGCACGCCGAACGAAGTGGCGATGTTCAACGGCATTGAAGTGCCGGTCGACGTGCAGCTGAAGAGCTTCTACGACATCTGGGGCACCGAGTTCACCTACAACCACATGGCGGTTCCGTGGTCCTGGGCCTTCGATACGCCGTTCAAGTGGACCAAGCAGATTTCGTCCCATTTCGGCGGCACACGGCAGGGCATGGCGATTGCCTGGCCCAAAGTCATCACTGACAAAGGCGGCATCCGCAACCAGTTCGCCCACGTCATCGATATCGCTCCGACCATCCTGGAGGCTGCGGGAATCCGCGAACCCTCGGTCGTCGACGGCATTGCGCAGAGCCCGATGGAAGGATCGAGCCTCAGCTACACTTTCGACGCAGCAAACGCCGACGAACCCTCGCATCACGTGACCCAATACTTCGAGATGTTCGGCAATTACGCGATCTACCACGAGGGCTGGATGCTGGTGGACAAGGTGAGCCGTCCGGCGTGGGTGACGGCGGGTCCGCAGAACACCAACCCGGCCAAGGCTGACTGGGAACTCTACGACATCAACACGGACTGGACGCAGAACCGCGACTTGGCGGCGCAAAGTCCGGACAAGGTCAAGGAGCTTGAGGCGGTCTGGTGGCAGGAGGCCAAAAAGTACAACGTGATGCCGCTCGACGCTTCGGTGGTAAGCCGTCTCGTCACGCCGCGGCCATCAATCACAGCTGGCCGGTCCGAGTTCGAGTTCCCTGGCAAAATGACAGGCATCTCGAATGGCGTCGCGCCCGCGATACTGAACTCCTCGTACACTTTCACCGCCGAGGTAACGGTGCCCGATGGCGGCGGCGACGGCATGATCATTACGCAAGGCGGCCGCTTCACCGGCTACGGTTTGTTCGTCAGTAAGGGCAAGCCCACCTTCGTCTGGAACCTGCTCGGCCTGCAGAAAGTGGCCTGGGAAGCACCCGACGCCCTGACTCCCGGCAAACACACACTTGAGTTCGACTTCAAGTATGACGGGCTAGGGGCTGCGACGCTCGCCTTCAACGACTTCAGCGGCATCGGCAAGGGTGGCACAGGCGAGTTGAAGGTGGACGGCAATGTCGTGGCGACACAGAAGATGCCGGCCACCGTTCCGCTCATCCTGGCCTGGGACGAGAATATGGACATCGGCTCCGATACGGGGACGCCGGTGGACGACGCTTCCTACTCGGTGCCCTTCGCCTTCACGGGCACAATCGACAGCCTCAAGCTTGTGATCGATCGGCCTCAGCTGAGTGATGCTGACAAGGGACGGCTTGAGGAAGCTATGAAGAAGGCTGCCGAGTAACGCCTTTGGTTGGCCTGGCTTGCGCCATGGTCAACCTTTGCCTGCTTTGCTTCAACGCAAAACGACCACTAGGACGGGCGCCGACGCGAGAGAAGTCGACCCCACAGATAGGAAGGCGGCCGTGCTGAGGCCAAGGGAGGGTTCTACAATGACGGTCAGTCACAGCCTGATTGCGGGAGCAAGCCTTTTTGTCCTGAGTTGCGTCCCCGCATTGGCGCAGCAGGTTACCGGCACGCCGGGTACTCCCGGCGCCACGACGACGATCGACGGAAAACAGCTTCCAGCGCCGGATCCAACATTCGGCGGGTCAATCAAGGAAAAAGCTTCGGAGTCGCAGGCCTGGTGGGCGCCGCGCGTCGTGCCGCCGAAGGGCGCGCCCAACGTGCTGCTGATCATGTCGGACGATGCCGGCTTTGGCGCGCCGGGCACGTTTGGCGGCGTCGTCCCGACCCCTGCTCTGGATCGCATCGCCAATGCCGGACTGCGCTATACGAACTTTCACTCCACGTCGCTCTGCTCACCGACGCGGGCAGCGCTGATCACCGGGCGCAACCACCACGTGGCCGGCTTCGGGGTTGTCGGCGAAGCTGCAACGGGGTTCCCGGGCTACGACTCGATCATCCGAAAGGAAAACGGCACCGTCGGCACGATTCTCAGGGACAACGGATACGCCACCTCGTGGTTCGGCAAGGACCACAACACACCCTCCTACCAATCGACCCAGCCCGGGCCGTTCGATCAATGGCCGACAGGAATGGGGTTCGAATATTTCTACGGCTTCGTCGGTGGCGACGCCAGCCAGTGGGAGCCCAACCTCTACCGCAACACGACGGCCATCTACCCCTTTGAGGGCAGCCCCGGCTGGAACCTCACAACGGCGATGGCCGATGACGCAATCCAATATATGAAGCAGCTCAAGGAGATCGCGCCCGAAAAGCCGTTCTTCGTCTACTACGTTCCTGGCGGGACCCACGCGCCGCACCATCCGACCCCGGAATGGGTCAAGAAGATCGGCGACATGCACTTGTTCGACGACGGCTGGAACAAGCTGCGGGATACGATCTTTGCCAACCAGAAGCGGCTGGGCATCATGCCTGACAACGCCAATCTCACGGCCTGGCCGAAGGGACTGCCCGAATGGGACTCCCTCAGTTTCGAAGAGAAGAAGCTCTTCATCAAGCAAGCCGACGTCTACGGAGCGTACCTCGCCTACACCGACCATGAGATCGGCCGGGTCATTCAGGCCGTCGAAGACCTCGGCGAACTCGACGACACCTTGATTATCTACATCAGCGGCGACAACGGCGCGAGCCCGGAAGGCATGCTCAATGGCACGCCGAACGAATTCACCTTCTTCAACGGCGTTCAAGTGCCCGTCAAGGATCAGTTCCTCTGGTATCCGTTCTGGGGATCGGAACGGACCTTCCCCCACTTTTCGGCTGGCTGGGCGTGGGCGATGGACACGCCGTTCCAATGGACGAAGCAGGTGGCGTCACACTTCGGCGGAACGGCACAGGGTGTCGCCATGTCCTGGCCGGGCCACATCAACGACGTCGGCGGCATCCGCCGCCAGTTCCACCACGTCATCGATATCGTGCCGACCATCCTCGAAGTGACTGGCATCCCGGCCCCCGATACGATCGACGGCATCAAGCAGCGCCCTATGGACGGCGTGAGCATGGCCTACACCTGGGACCAGGCGAACGCCAACGCGCCATCCACCCGTAAGACTCAATATTTCGAGATGCTCGGCAACCGCGCCATCTACAGCGACGGGTGGGTCGCCGCCACGACGCCGGCGAATCTCCCGTGGGCGGCGACCACCGCGACGCCGCCGGACGTCATCACCGGATACAATTGGGAACTCTATAACGTGGCGGAGGATCCCACCGAGTCAAACGACCTGGCCACCAAGATGCCGGACAAACTCAAGGAGATGCAGGATCTCTTCTACGCCGAGGCAAAGAAGAATGACGTGCTGCCGCTCGATAACTCGGTGCTCGCGCGCTTCACCACGCCGCGCCCGAGTCTCACGGCAGGGCGGACCGAGTTCACCTATTCGGGAGAACTGACCGGCGTGCCGGCGAGCGGAGCGCCGAGCATTCTCGACAAGTCCTACACGATCACAGCCGAAGTCGACATTCCCGAGGATGGCGCAGAAGGCATGATTGTCACCCAGGGAGGTCGCTTCGGGGGGTACGGCCTGTTCCTGAGCAAGGGTGAGTTCGGCATCGGTGAGGGCAAAGTGGTGTTCCTCTACAACCTCCTCGATCTCAAGCGCACGACCTGGGAGGGGCCTTATCTGGAACCCGGCAAGCACACCATTGTCTTCGACTTCAAGTCCGACGGTCCGGGTTTGGGCAAGGGTGGAACGGGCGTGCTGTCCGTCGATGGCAAGGAAGTGGCCAAGAATACCATGGACAATACTACCCCGATCATGTTTCCGGAGGACGAAAGTTTCGACGTTGGCGCAGACACCCGCACTGGCGTCGCAATGGTGGAGTATCGCTACGACGCTCCGTTCAAGTTCACCGGCAAGATCGACAAGCTGACGTTCAAACTGCAGTAGCCGCAGTACACGCAGTAATTCTGAAGCAAAGCCCCTCGCGGCACTGGCAATTGCCAATCGAGTCGCGAGGGCGAATGACCGAGCGGACTGGTACAATGAAGAAGGTGCTCATTTTCGCGGCCGTCGGTGAAGTCTTGACAGGGGTGGCTTTGTTCGTCGTCCCGTCGCTCGTCGGGCGGCTGTTGCTCGGCCAGGAACTTGCCGGCATCGCCCTACCGGTCGCACGGGTCGCAGGGCTCGCCCTGATCGGGCTGGGAGTCGCCTGCTGGCCGGGTTCGCCGCTGCTCGGGATGTTGACCTACAGCACGGCCGTCGCTCTGTATCTCGCCTACCTCGGTTTCACAGGCGGCTTCACCGGCATCCTGTTGTGGCCGGCGGTTGTCCTGCACATACTCCTGACATCACTTTTGACTTGGGCATTTGTGCGAGACAAGGAAGGGCATGCGGCACGCTAAACTCGTTCCAAAAGGGGATGATGCGTGCGACGATGAGGAGGAGGAGCTAATGAGGAGGAGTTGTCTGATGATTAGCCTCAGATCGAAAACGACCAAAATTTCAAAAGCAACCTTGCTGGCGGCCGCCCTAAGCCTGTCAGCGCCTTTGGCCGCGAACGCCGACGAGACGCACGCCAAGAGCCTGCTGAAAGCCATGTCGGACTACATGGCAGCGCAGCAGATGATTTCGTTTGGCTACGATACGAACCTGGAAGTCGTCACCAAAGATCATCAGAAGCTTCTGTTCGCGAGCTCGGGCACCGCCACCCTCAACCGTCCCGACAAGATTCGCGCCGCACGCGATGGCGGTTTCGCCAGTGTCGAGATGATCTTCGACGGAAAGACTCTGACTCTACTGGGCAAGAATGCCAACCTCTACACCCAGGCCGAGTTACCCGGCGACCTTGACCATCTGATCGACGAGCTGCGCGACAAGTTCCATAGGCCCGTTCCGGGTGCCGATCTGCTCACGTCCAATGTTTACGACGTGCTGATGGACGGCGTGACCGACATCAAGGACCTCGGCAGCGGCGTGATCGGCGGCACCGAATGCGATCACCTGGCGTTCCGGGCCAAGGAGGTCGACTGGCAGATCTGGATCGCGCAAGGCGAGAACCCTTATCCCTGCCGGTATGTCATCACCTCCAAGGAGGTGGACCAAGGCCCGCAATACAGCGTCCAGGTCAGGGACTGGAAGGTTGGCAGCGAGGTCGCGGCCGACGATTTTGCCTTCAAGAACACGACCGATGCCAAGAAGGTCGAAGCAGCCGAACTCACCGATACCGATGAACTTCCCGCTCAGTTTTCCCCCGGAGGTAACCAATGACCATGACAATCAAGCTGAGAATTTTTTTCCTCGCCGGAGTGATCGGACTTGTCGGGATCGAAGCCTCTGAGAGGCTTGCGGTTCCCGGCTCATACGGCTTCATCTCGAGCGCCGAGGCCAGGGTCGGGCGTCCGCTTACGCCGGTCAGCGTTGCCGGCGTAGCGCGTCGCACCGTGCGGCGCTGCGCTGTTGGTGTATACTACTGCTAGAGAAGAGTTCACCAGTGCAGCGCAATGGGCGAAGAACGCAGATTAAGGCAGAGCGCAGCACCGTGTTCACAATTCTTCGGCCACCACGCCTCGCTGTCGAACTGTTGACAGCGATCGCCCTCTGCACGATGGCGTTGACGGGTTGCGTCGGAATTTCTTCCAAGGAATTGCTGGCGCTCGGTTCGACGGTCACGCCCAGCAAAGTCGATTTCGTAGAGCTTTCCGCTTATGCCGGTAGGGCAAAGACCGCCTATGCGGCGGAAGCGGCCATCCGCGCCAAATATCCCTCCACGGTGCGCGTCGGCTCGCCGGGCAAGACCGATGCGCTGTATTTCGTCGAGCGGGACGACAAGGCCAAGAGCCAATACATCTCGATCCGCGGAACGGCCAACAAAAAGAACATTTTCGAAGACATCGAGATAAGAGTCCGGCAGGATCTGGATATCGATATCCCGGTCCATTCCGGCTTCGACGCTACAGCTCGTGCCATCTACGATGACATGAAGCCGTATCTGAAGCCGAACTACAAGACCTTCATAACCGGACATTCGCTGGGCGGAGCGATCGCTGCGCTACTTGCGATATACATGGTCGAGGATGACTACGACGTCGTGAAGGTCGTCACCTTCGGGCAGCCGAAATTCACCACCTCGGCCGGCGTCGAACGGCTTGGGTTTCTGACGATCACCCGTGTCGTCGATGAGAACGACATCGTGCCGATGCTGCCGCCGACAACTGTATTCAACCGTATTCATGGTTCGTACCAGCATATCGGTCCAGAAGTCATTCTCCTGGAAGGTCCGCGCTACGTGTTCCTACCCGAGCACGATGCCGATCGCATTTCGCTCGGAGAGTTGTCGCGCTCCATCGGTCTTGCCGACCTCGCCGACCACCATATGGACAACTACGTGAATAGGCTCTCGACCAAGGCGAACAGCGCTGTCGCGGTTTCCTACAATGATCGCGAAGAGTACGTTGCGCTCAAAAAGAAACCCGCTTCGAACTGAAGCAATACGATCATTGTGGTTCAGCTACGTTACTGCGTCGGCATTCGCCGGCAAAAAAGGCTATACACCCTGCCTAGGCAGGATCGCCGCATGCCGGGAATTGGCCAGTTGACGAACAGGCCTCCAACCGTATAGTCCGCGCCCATCCAGGCCGCCCGGCCTGAGCCCCTATGGCGGAATTGGTAGACGCGCTCGACTCAAAATCGAGTTCCGCAAGGAGTGCTGGTTCGATCCCGGCTAGGGGCACCATTTTCCACCCGAGACGCCTTGAAAGCTCGGTTGAATGTTATCCCAGGAGCATCCTGGGAGAACCATAATTCAGGCCCACGCCGGTGCTTCCTGATTAGATCAGACTCCGTACTTCAGATCGCTATTACATCGGCCCCGGCACCATCTTGGTCGGCTGCTCCGGCATCGGAAACGCGTAATTGTCGCATTTCACGTCGGGGTTCGTCGGGCTGAACATTCCGAGCGGGTTGTCCTTGAACAGCCAGACGTGAAGATCGTAATGGTAGAACTCCACCGGAATAAGCGGATAATGCCCCTCCATCGGCCCCTGGAACGTCTGTCCAAAGAGTTTCGGCGGCTCTTTGGTGTCGGGCGTCAGCGGAACAAGCCATTCCACGGCCACCAGGCGCAAGCCGCCGTCGACCGGCTCATAGATAAGGACATTTGGGCGCGCTGGATCTGGTGTCGGGCTGACGCTCGCGACGTTGACGAAATGAATGCCCATCGCGCCCTTCGGGTAATCCATAGCTCCAGCCACTTTTTCGCCGCTGTAATAAACGCATCCGACCGTCGACAGATAGAGGTCGCGAATGGCGGCCTTATAGTCTTCGTACTTCGATAGCGATTGTTTCAGGGCATCGATCTCGACCTTGCCGGGCTCGCCGGCCTGAGCTGCGGCCGCAGTCAGGCAGGCGCCGATGAGGCCAGTCAAAGCGAGAATACTGCGACGCCTGAAGTGAGTTGTTTTCGTCATGCATTCCTCCCAGATTTTTGTTCTGGCCGTGCAGGATCGAGGCGGCAATGATGCTGGTTGCGCGGCCGAGATTGTCGCCGATGCTAATCCTTTCCGCTGGTTGGGAGAATTAACCCTGATGACCTAGGCCCTCGACACAGTGATTTGGTTCTTCGACTGAGCCTGAAAGGGACTGTGGAAGGTCGCTGCCGGCCGGCCTGCAGCTACCAATCTCCAACGTCTGCGATTAGCTAAATCCCACACTGCTTCGGCGGCGGGGGCAACGCCCCAAGCTCCCTTGGGACCGGTTCAGAGCCACCCTGGCGCGCATCCCGCTCCCGGCACCGCGGATCGTGCACAACTGACGCTAAAGCGCGAATGCGGTTGGGTAACCTGGTGGAAGAGCCCGGTGCGGGAAAGCTGCACGCCGGGATCTGTGAGGGGGGCGATGGGCGACCATCACCTCTACTCGACCGAAGTGGAGGGATGCGTCGGCTAATCTCGAAGGTTTGCGATTTGCCACTGACAGGAAATATCGACGTTCGCTGCTGATTGGCCCGACCTGTCAAACCAAGTCCTATAGCAGGACCGCCAACGCTACCGCCGTCCAAGCAAGCTCTTCACTCGGTTGCGCAGCAGGCGCGCCATGTTGCGGGTTTCGCTGTAGAGGTGGATCTGCGACGCCGCCTGGCGGGCGAGGCGGTCGGCGTCCGGCGTCAGGCCGAGGACCAGCGTGCCGATCAGCCGGCGCTCCATCCATAGCCGGCTCATCACCGGATGGTCGGGCACTGCGCAGGAATCGGTCATCATGATGTTGGGATCGTCGAGATGCTGCCTGGTCACCTCGATCATCAGCAGCGTGCCCGGCGAATAGGCGGCGAGCGTCTCGTCATAGGCCGTCTTCCAGGTGTAGGCGACGCCGGCCTCGACGAAGACGACCAGGCAAGCGATGGTGCGGTCATCGAGCGTCAGTGAATGGATGCGGCACAGATCCCGTTCGGCCAGCCGGTGCACGGCCTCGCGGGCAAAGGCAGCGCGGTAGCGGTCGATGGCCATGGCGGTGCGCTCGCGGCCTTTCCAGCCGGCGGCCTCGAGCGTCAAAAAACGCTCGATGGCATGGCGGATGTTTTCCGGTCCGCGCGCCACCTGATGCTCCAGCCTGCCTAGGTCCGCGAGGCGGCGCTTCAGGCGGCGGAACTCGCGATAATGGTGCGAGTGCAGCGAGGCCTTCAGATACTCATCGCCGTCGATCTGGCTTTCGAGCATCGGCCGTTCGGCCTTGCCGGTGGTCACCAGCGCCAGGCCACGCGTCTCGGCGACGGTGGCCAGCAGGCTGGCCACCGGGCCGTCGAGCCGGATGTCGGGCAGCACGAAGACTTTTGGCAGTTTGAGATGCGACCGCGACAGCATCGCGAAGAAATCCTCGATGACGCCGACGGGATCGTCGCGGTCGACCAGCGGCGCGCCGATCGGCCCGAACGGGCTCGACCATGTGCGCATCACCCGCACGCCAAGCGGCGTCGCCGGCCGCTCCACCGAGAACGGCACCAGCAAGCGCAGCCGGTTGCGGTATTCGTCGCCGTCGCGGATGACCGCCAGCCGCACCTCGCGGTCTTCCAGTCGCGGCATGGCTGGTGCCAAGAAGCGCGGGTTGAAGAACACGTTGGGCTCGATCGTGCGGGCGCAGAGATAGTCGAGTTCCTCGACCAGGTCGAAGCCGGCGGAGGCGGCGTAAATAGCCAGTTTGCGCTGGGGCCGGCCGTTGGCCAACAATTCGATATGGGCGGGATCGGCTTCGCGGGCGAGCCCGGCGAGGCCCGACACCAGGGCGCCGGCCGGGCCGCCGCTGGTTTCCTCGAGCAACGGGATGGCAGCCATCACGCGGCTCCTTTGGCGGCTACGAAAATGACCATGACGATGCCGAGCCTGCGCCAGACCGTGAAGGCCAGCGCGCCGGCCTCGAAGATCATCGCGAAGGCGGTGGCCATCGCCGCGCCCCACAGGCCGAAAAGCGGGATCAGCACCAGATTGAGGCCGATGTTGAAGGCCAGCGTCATGGCGTAGACGGCGGCGCAGATATTCTGGTTGCCGCTCATGGTGAGCAGGCTTTCACAGGGGCCGACGGCGGCGCGGGCGACGACGCCAACGACCAGCAGGAACAACAGCGGGTAGCCGGCAACGAATTCAGGCCCGAACAAGCTCAGCATCGGCTCGCCCAGCACCAGCACCAGCAGCGCCATCAACAGCGATGGCCAGAACGTCCACGACACGGTTTCGCGGGCGAAGGCGGCGAGTTTTTCGGGCTCGCCATGGGTGAATTGCGCGTAGCGCTGGGCAACGCCCGCCTTGACCGCAAAATAGACGAAATGCACCAGCGCCAGCGTCTTGACCGTGGCGAAATAGACGGCGACGTCGTTAGGATTCATATAGGCGCCGACCATCAGCACGTCGGCATTGGTGAGCAGGAAGAAGAAGCCTTCGACCAGGAAGATCGGCAGCGACACGAGGACCCATTGCGCGAAATGCAGCTTCATCGGCCCGGCCGAAATATTCCTGTTCATCCGCGCGGTGATGCCGATGAGCTGGCCGAGCGTGGTGGCATAGGCGGCGGCGATCGAGGCGAAGATCGCCGTCCTGGCATCGGGCGCAAAGCCGACCAGAAGCATCAGCGCCATCAGCGCCAGGATCAGCACCGGCCGCATCAGATAAGTCGGCGCCAGCGCAAACAGCGCCCACGAGTTGGCCCGCGCCAGCCCCTGCAGCAAATCGGACATGGCGATCATCGGCATGCAGACGAGGCCGAGAATGAACGGCACGACATAGTAGTTTTCAATAAAGGGCGAGAGCAGCCAGACGCCGAGGGCGCCCAGCCCGGCGATCGCCGTCGAGGCAACCAGCACGAACAGGCGGCTGGTCAGCACGATGCCGCGCAATTCGGCCAGCATGTTGCGCTCGCGATATTCGGGAATGAAGCGAATGACCGAGGTGTGGAAGCCGAGGCAGGCGAGATTGCCGACGATGACCATCGTCACCCAGACAAGGACAAAAATGCCGTATTCGAACGAGCCCATCCAGCGCGCCATCAGTACTTGGCTGACAAAGGCGATGACGGCGCTGACGATGCGGATGGAAAAGGCGATCAGCGACATGCGGCTGGCTTCGCCGCGCTCGTCGGCGGTGAACAGCACGGCATCGATGCGGCCAAGCAGCGGCTTTGCGTGCAGCGCAAGGCGCTGCGGCAGGAACCGCCCGGCTGTCGTCGCCGCGGAAAAGCGCACCCTGATCACACTCCGTTTTCGCCTCTTTTCTGCCTCCGCGTCTAACGAAAACACATTAAGAAACGGTTGGGTGGAGTGCTCCCTTCTCCCCGTTCACGGGGAGAAGGTGCCGGCAGGCGGATGAGGGGCGGCGCGAGCGGACGAAAGGTTAGCGCTACTTACACGCTTTCGCGAGATTCTAGCGGATCAAGCTGGCGGGACACCACCCTCTCTGGCCGCCTGATATCTCCCCCTCAGGTGGGGAGATTGGCTAATCGCGGGTGTTGGCGCCGCCCCTCATCCGCCCTTCGGGCACCTTCTCCCCGTGAACGGGGAGAAGGAAGAGCTTACGCGAACGCCCCATGACAATGCTTGTACTTTTTCCCTGAGCCGCACGGGCAGGCCTCGTTGCGGCCGACCTTGCCCCAGGTGGCGGGGTTTTGCGGGTCGCGGTTTTCGGGGGCGACGGTGGCGTGGGTCTCCTGGCGGACCAGAAGCCCGGTTTCGCCGCCGTCAAAATCGTCCTCGCCGGTGGTGCCGTCGAGATGGCTGCCGAACATGTCGGGCGCCTCGGGCGGCGGCGCTTCGGCGGCCTGGCGGACCAGTTCGACGCGCATCAATTGCGCGGTGACGGCCTGGCGCAAGTTGCCCAGCATCGCCTGGAACAGCTCGAACGCCTCGCCCTTGTATTCCTGCAGCGGGTCGCGCTGGGCGTAGCCGCGGAAGCCGACGACCGAGCGCAAATGGTCGAGGTTGACGATGTGCTCGCGCCACAGATGGTCGAGCGTCTGCAGCACCACGGAGCGCTCGACATAGGCCATCACGTCGGGGCCGAAACGCTCGGCACGCTCTTTCGCGGCAGTCTCGGCGGCCTGGCTGATGCGCTCGCGGATGTCGTCCTCGGCAATACCCTCTTCCTTGACCCAGTCCTCGATGGGCAGGTCGAGATTGAGGAATTCGGCGACCTCGGCCTTGAGGCCGGCGACGTTCCACTGCTCGGCATAGGCGTTTTCGGGAATAGCCTTGGCGACGACCTCCTCGATGACGCCCTCGCGCATCTCGGCGATGGTCTCGGACAGGCCTTCACCGTCCATCAGCTCGAGGCGCTGCTCGAACACCACCTTGCGCTGGTCGTTCGAGACGTCGTCATATTTCAGCAGGTTCTTGCGGATGTCGAAGTTGCGCGCCTCGACCTTCTTCTGCGCTTTTTCCAGCGCCTTGTTGATCCACGGGTGGATGATCGCCTCGTCTTCCTTGAGGCCGAGCTTCTGCAGCATGCCGTCCATGCGCTCGGAGCCGAAGATGCGCATCAGATCGTCCTGCAGCGACAGGAAGAATTTTGAGCGGCCGGGATCGCCCTGGCGGCCTGAGCGGCCGCGCAACTGGTTGTCGATGCGGCGCGATTCATGGCGCTCGGTGGCGAGCACGTAGAGGCCGCCGGCGGCGAGCGCCTTCTCCTTCAGCCGGGCGACGTCGTCGCGGATTGCCTTTTCCTTGGTGTCGCGCTCGGGACCGGCCGGCATGTCGCCAAGCTCCTCGGCGATGCGCATGTCGGCATTGCCGCCGAGCTGGATGTCGGTGCCGCGGCCGGCCATGTTGGTGGCAATGGTGATGGCGCCGGGTTTTCCCGCCTGGGCGACGATCGCCGCCTCACGCTCATGGTGGCGGGCGTTCAGCACCTCGAAATCGGTAAAACCTTCCTTGCGCAGGCGTTCGGCCAGCAGCTCGGATTTCTCGATCGAGGTGGTGCCGACCAAGGTAGGCTGGCTCTTGGCGCGGGCTTCCTTGATCTCCATGACGATCGCCTTGTACTTCTCCTCGACGGTCCGGTAGACCTCGTCGTCCTCGTCGATACGGATGACCGGCAGATTGGTCGGGATCTCGGTGACGTCGAGATTGTAGATGTTGGCGAATTCCTCGGCCTCGGTCAGCGCCGTGCCGGTCATGCCGGCGAGCTTCTTGTACAGGCGGAAATAGTTCTGGAAGGTGACGGAGGCGAGCGTCTGGTTCTCCGGCTGGATCGCCACATGCTCCTTGGCCTCGAGCGCCTGGTGCAGGCCTTCCGAATAGCGACGGCCCGGCATCATGCGGCCGGTGAATTCGTCGATGATGACGATCTCGCCGTTGCGCACGATATAGTCCTTGTCCTTCTGGAACAGCTGGTGCGCCTTCAGCGCATTGTTGACGTGGTGGACGATGGCGACGTTCTCGACGTCGTAGAGCGACTCGCCCTTGAGCAGGTCGGCGTCGCGCAAAAGGTTCTCCAGCTTCTCGGTGCCCTCCTCGGTGAAGATCGAGGTCTTCTGCTTCTCATCGATCTCGTAGTCGGCCGGCTCGAGCTTCAGCATGAAGGCATCGATGGTGTTGTACATTTCCGAGCGGTCCTCGAGTGGACCGGAAATGATCAGCGGCGTGCGCGCCTCGTCGACCAGGATGGAATCGACCTCGTCGACGATCGCGTAGCTGTGACCGCGCTGCACCATCTGGGCGCGCTCGTATTTCATGTTGTCGCGCAGATAGTCGAAGCCGAGCTCGTTGTTGGTGGCGTAGGTGACGTCGGCGGCATAGGCGGCGTGGCGTTCCTCGTCAGACAGGCCATGGACGATGACGCCGACGGTAAGGCCGAGGAACTTGTAGACGCGACCCATCCATTCCGAGTCGCGTTTGGCAAGATAGTCGTTGACGGTGACGACATGGACGCCTTTGCCGGCGAGCGCGTTGAGATAGACGGGCAGCGTGGCGACCAGCGTCTTGCCCTCGCCGGTGCGCATCTCGGCGATGCCGCCATTGTGCAGCACCATGCCGCCGATCAACTGCACGTCGAACGGGCGCATGCCGAGCACGCGGCGCGCCGCTTCGCGCACGGTGGCGAAGGCCGGCACCAGGAGATCGTCGAGACTGGCGCCGTTGGCGACGTCCTGGCGGAATTTTTCCGTGCGGGCCGTCAGTTCGGCGTCGGAGAGCGCCCGCATCTCGTTTTCCATGGCGTTGATCGCTTCGACGCGCGGTCGGGTCGACTTGACCCGGCGATCGTTGGAGGAGCCGAAAACCTTACGGGCGAGACCGCCAAAACTGACCATTCAATGGTCCTTTCGATAGCATTCCAAGTCGTTGCGACGGGTGCCGGCCGGCCCCATCAAATCCACGTGAAACGCGGACAAACGCAAAAAGCGCCCGGAAAACGGTTCTGGACGCAAAGTCGTTGGACAGATAAGAGGGGGCTCAATCGATGTCAACGGCGCGCTGGCCCTGACGACCGTGCCAAATTCCGCCACAATCCGGCTGGTCTGGAAGCCATCCCGCCCTAGCTATCCCCCATTGGAGTTAATTGTATGTCCTTATTGTTCCGCCGCGCGTCGCTCGCCAGCCTTGGCCTGGCATTCGGGCTGACGGCGCTGTCGCTGTCGCCAGCGATGGCGCAGGACACCGCGCCCGCCCAACCAGCCCCCGCCCAACCGGGCGCACCCGCCCAGCCGGCCGCGCCGGTCGATCCGAACGCCGTGGTCGCGACGATCAACGGCCAGAAGCTGACCGAGGCGGACCTTGCGCTTGCCGAAGGCGAACTGTCGCAGCAGTTCGCGCAGATGCCGCCCGAACAGCGCCGCGCCGCGGCACTTTCGGCGGCGATCGAAATCAAGGTCATGGCCGCCCAGGCGGTCACCACCGGCCTCGACAAGGATCCCGACTTCCAGCGCCGCATGGCGTTCCTGCAGCAGCGCGCCCTGCATGGCGAAATGGTC
Source organism: Mesorhizobium sp. WSM4848 (assembly GCF_055811375.1). Taxonomy (NCBI): domain Bacteria; kingdom Pseudomonadati; phylum Pseudomonadota; class Alphaproteobacteria; order Hyphomicrobiales; family Phyllobacteriaceae; genus Mesorhizobium; species Mesorhizobium sp. WSM4848. The sequence goes on along the minus strand of NZ_JBVVPX010000015.1, from coordinate 27,166 downwards.
GAGAAGGATGTTGTCGGCAAGATCACCGATGCCGAGGTTCGCGCCCGCTACGACCAGGAAATCGCCAACACGCCGCCGGCCAACGAGGTGCATGCCCGTCACATCCTCGTGAAGACGAAGGAAGAGGCCGATGCGATCATCAAGCAGCTCGACGGCGGCGCCGATTTCCAGAAACTCGCCAACGAGCACACCAGCGATCCGAGCGGCAAGACCAGCGGCGGCGATCTCGGCTGGTTCGGACCCGGCCAGATGGTGCCGGAATTCGACAAGGCGGTCTTCGCGCTGGCGGTCGGCAAATACACCGAGCAGCCGGTGCAGTCGCAGTTCGGCTGGCACGTCATCCAGGTCGAGGACAAGCGCGCCAAGCAGCCGCCGGCCTTCGACCAGGTCAAGGACCAGGCCCGTCAGGCAGTCATCCGCGACAAGTATATCGCGCTGGTCAAGTCGCTGCGCGCCGAGGCCAAGGTCGAGATCCCGGACGAAAAGCTGAAGAAGACGGTCGACGCGCTGGAAAACACCAAGTAGGCGAGGGCGGTCGTCGGTTCTTCCCTTCTCCCCCTGTTGTAGAAGGAAAGAAGCGCGGTGCCGAGAGCGCTCTATCCTACAATGCGTCGACGCCTTGAACGCTGCCGGATCGCCGGCGGCGAGTTCGACGGTGGAGCTATGCCCTTCAACAGATAGTTAACCGCCTTGCGCAGCGTCGTTTCGTCTTCGTCGAGGCGATTGGTCAAAAGATGCGTCCAGGCAAAGGAGGCGACCAGGTCGGCGACGAGCGTGGCATCGACGTCGGCCGCGACTTCGCCTCTTGCCTTGGCGCGTTCGATCATCTGGCCGGAATGGGCATGGCGTCCTTTGGTGTATTCGGCAAGCACGGCGGCCACGGCTGCGTCCGACTGCGCCTCGGCGATCAGCGATTTGAAGATGCTGCCTGACGATGTTTCGCGCCAGTGCGAGAACAGGCTTTTGAGGAAGCCGACGAGATCGTCCTCGAGGTTGCCAGTATCGGGATAGTCGACGCGCTTTAGTCGCTGATAGACGTCGAACAGCAAGGCGGCCTTGCTCGGCCACCAGCGATAGATTGTCGGCTTTCCTGCACGCGCCCGCCGCGCCACCGCTTCGATCGAGAAGCCGGAATAACCGGCCTCGACCAGCACTGCCTCGGCGGCGTCGAGAATGGCGTCGGCACTGTCGGGGTTGCGCCGCGCGCCGATCGACCTGCGCCCCGGATCCAGCCCCATTCCTGTTTTCCTTCTGATGCTTTTTCGTCGGCAGATCGTACACGCTCTCTCGATGAAACGAAACGGTCCGTTTCGTGCAACCGGGCGTTTCGTTCCGATGAGAAAGGGTATGTGCCCAACCACCAAACGCCCTTGCGCCGGCGCCCGCTATCGGGCAAACCGGCGCTCTCTTGCGTTTCTCCCGCCCGAGGTCTTCATGTCAGCCACGCTTTCGCCGCTCGCGCCGAAGAAATATCCCAACATGCCTCACATCGAGGGCGTCCGCATCGCCACAGCCGAGGCTGGGATAAAGTACAAGAACCGCACCGACCTGCTGACCATGGTCTTCGATGTCGGCACCACGGTCGCCGGCGTGTTCACCAAGTCGAAATGCCCGTCGGCGCCGGTCGATTTCTGCCGGCAGAATCTCGGTCAGGGCAAGGCGCGCGTCCTGGTCGTCAATTCCGGCAATGCCAATGCCTTCACCGGCAACAAGGGCCGAGCCTCCACGGCAATGACCGGCGAGGCTGCGGCCAAGGCTGCGGGCTGCACGCCGGGCGAGGTGTTTCTGGCCTCGACCGGCGTCATCGGCGAGCCGCTCGATTCCGGCAAGTTCGGCCATTTGCTCGCCGGACTGGTCAGGAACGGCAGGCCTGACCTGTGGACCGAAGCCGCCAAGGCGATCATGACCACCGACACCTATCCGAAACTGGCGACCGCGACGGTAAAACTCGGCGACGCCGACGTCACCATCAACGGCATTGCCAAGGGCGCCGGCATGATCGCACCTGACATGGCGACGATGCTCTCCTTCATCGCCACCGACGCGCCGATCGCAGCCCCCGTGCTGCAGGATCTTTTGTCGCGCGGCACCGCCAAGACCTTCAATGCGGTCACCGTGGACAGCGACACCTCGACCAGCGACACGCTGCTGATATTCGCCACCGGCACCGCATCCAGGCGCGGCGCCCCTGATATCACGAATGTCGGCGATGCGCGCCTCGGCGCCTTCCGCCGCGCGCTCGGCAAGGTGCTGAAATCGCTGGCGCTGCAAGTGGTGCGCGACGGCGAGGGCGCGCGAAAACAGGTCGAGGTCACCGTCACCGGTGCGAAATCGGCCCGCTCGGCCAAGCGCATCGCGCTGTCGATCGCCAATTCGCCGCTGGTCAAGACGGCGGTCGCCGGCGAAGACGCCAATTGGGGCCGCGTCGTCATGGCCGTTGGCAAGGCCGGCGAACCGGCCGACCGCGACCTGCTCTCGATCTGGTTCGGCGACATCAGGCTGGCGCATCAGGGCGAGCGCGATGCCGCCTACTCAGAAGAGGCGACATCGGCCTACATGAAACGCGACGAGATCCGCATCCGCGCCGATATCGGCATCGGCCGCGGCAAGGCGACGGTGTGGACTTGCGACCTCACCAAGGAGTATGTCGCCATCAACGGCGATTATCGGAGCTGATGGCATTGGTTTCCAGACATCCGGCAAGCGTGCTTGCCATCGTGCGCCGCTACGAGGCGGCCGGCTTTCGCGCCTGGCCGGCGGCGGCCGTCCATTATGACGGCACCTGGGTGGTGCGGCTGACGGCGGGCCATCCGGCCAAGCGGCTGAATTCGGTCAACCCGCTCGATCCGGGCGATATCCAGCACATTGCCGAGCGCATCGGCCGCGCCAGCCGCCGTTTCGACGCCTATGGCCGGCCGCTGACCTTCCGCATATCGCCGCTGTCGGGGCCGATCCTTGCCAAACATCTCGACAGCGAGGGCTGGAGCACATTCGACGAATCGCTGGTCATGCGGCTGCCGCTGGCCGACGCCCAGCTCGACGCCGCCATGGACCAGATCCCGCTGAAGGACATCAGCCGCTTCATCGGCGCGGCGCTCAAGGTAAGCGGCTCGGATGTGTCGCTGCGGCCGGGCCTGTCGGAGATCATCGGCGCCATCCAGCCGGAGGCCGGGCTGTTCGCGCTTGAAGACGGCACCGAACCGCTGGCGACGCTGATCTGCGTCCATGACGGCGATCTTGCCGGGCTGTTCGAGATCGCCACCGACAGATCGGTGCGCAACCAGGGCCACGGCCGCCACCTCATCCTGTCGGCGCTGAAATGGGCGCGGCTGCGCGGCGCCCGGGAAGCCTGGCTGCAGGTCGAGGCCGACAACGCGCCGGCGCTGGCGCTCTATCTTTCGCTCGGGTTCGACGAAGTCTATCGTTACCATTATCGCCGGCCGCCCGGCGCATGACCGGCGTGAACCCTGTCGGCAAGCGCCTGCTCCTGGTCGCAGCCTGCGCGCTGGTCGATACCGACGGCCGCGTGCTTCTGGCGCAGCGCCCCGAAGGCAAGCAGCTGGCCGGCCTGTGGGAGTTTCCGGGCGGCAAGGTCGAGCCCGGCGAGACGCCGGAAGAATGCCTCATCCGCGAGTTGTACGAGGAGATCGGCATCGAAACCGATATCCCCTGCCTGGCGCCATTCACCTTCGCCAGCCATTCCTACGACGATTTTCACGTGCTGATGCCGCTGTTCGTCTGCCGTCGCTTCCGCGGCATCGCGCAGCCGAAGGAGGGTCAGGTGCTGAAATGGGTGCGGCCGCGCCAGATGCGCGATTTTCCGATGCCGCCGGCTGACGCGCCACTGATCCAGTTCCTCATCGATCTTCTGTGATTTTGCCCTCCGAGACTTAGACAACGTTAATGGAAGATTTATCTGGCCGTGAAAAAATGACGGCAGAAATCGAAGGAAGGTCGTGTCCAGGCCTTCGCCGGAGGGCGGCTGCATGAGCCTCGACAGGGACTGGGAATCGATCCGACCCGACCGCAGCTTTAGGGCTGCCGGCATGGGAATATTGCGAATCACGCTTTTGTTCGGCTCGGCCGCGGTGGCGCTGGCCTTGATCGCGACGCCCCTCCTCGACAGCCGGACGCGATCCGGCCGCGCCGATTTTGCCGGCGGCCTCGACAGGATGAGCACAGGGTCGGTTGGGCGCACGGGCTCGATTGGAAGCACGGGCTCGACCGGCCGTGGTGATACGTATACCGTGCGCAGGAGCGTGCTGCAGCCGCTGCCCACTTCGATCTGCGTGATACGCGACAATGGCCAGCGCAGCGGCGACTGCTGACACCGGCCAATGCGGCCCTTTCATCGCCTGTTAAGCCTGTGTCATTAACCTTTCTTAACAGGTCCGCGCTAGGGTTCCGGCAAGCGGGATCGACGGCCATGAAAATATTGCTGCAACGATTTTTGGAAGACGAGAGCGGCGCGACGGCCATCGAATATGGGCTGATCGCGACCGTGCTGTCGCTTACCATCATAGGCGGCATCGGCCAGGCGGCTGACGCAATCTCGTGGCTGTTCAGCGACAATTCCAGCAGGCTTGTGAACGCTTTCGCGCAGTGATCACGACCGGCCAGCCGCATCCATAGAAATCCGGTCGACAGAATCCGGTCAACGCCCGCCGGGATTTTCCAGTATCGTCTTCAGCGATATTTTCGCTGAGCCCGGCTTCAGCGGTTTTTGCTGCGAGGCGTCGGGCGCCCAGCCTGACATCCAGACGATCGGAAAACTCGCCCTGACGCGACCATCGGCATCCGAAAACCGCTCGGCGTAGATTTCGGCGACGCGGGCAAACAGCCTTCGTGTGCCCGGTCGCCTGCTGCGGTCGACAAGCGCGCTGGTCTCGCCCGTCGCCCGCAGATCCGCCATCAGGCCGAACAGGGAATCGTAGCGCACCGTCACCGTCTCGACATCCGCGACGGGCAAGGCCAAGCCGGCGCGTTGCAAAAGCGCGCCGGCGTCGCGCACGTCGGTGAACGGGATGACGCGCGGGCTGGCGCCGCCGTAAAGCTCCGTCTCGGCGGCGAGCAGGCTTTCGCGCAGTTCGGAAAGCGTACCGGCGCCGGCAAAAGCGCCTAGGAAAAGACCGTCCGGCTTCAAAGTGCGGCGGATCTGCACCAGCATGCCGGGAATGTCGTTCATTGCCTGAAGCGACAAAAGCGACACGGCGAGGTCGAGGCTTTCCGGCTCGAACGGCACGGTCTCCAGCGGCGCCACCAGTCCCGCGGCATCGCCCAGGAACGCCGCATCCGCCTCTACGCGTACGATGTCCGCCACCTTGCCGCTTGTCGCAAGCACGTCGACTGCCGCCGCAGTCTGGCAAAACAGGACGGCCGCCCTGTCGAATTTGCGTTCCACCGTGCCCAGCCGGTCGGCAAGTTCCTCGGCCGCCCGCCGCATCAGGAAATCCGCGCCGGCAGTCGGATAGGCGAGCGCCCGGCGCTTGTGGGCCAGCCAGAGAGAGGTGTCGACTATGGGTTGCAACTGACGGTTCCTGGTTTCCGCTGTCTGATATAGGGTGGCGGAGAAAGAACCACGTGGCCGATCCAATGCCGGATATCAAGAGTATCGCTCGAAAGGCGTTGGACTGGCCGGCGCGCATCCTGTTTCCGCCGGTCTGCGCCGGCTGCCGACGGCATGTCTCGCAGCCAGGCGTGCTGTGCGGCACCTGCTGGCCGAAGCTTAGGCTTCTGGAGCGGCCATGGTGTCCGGTGATGGGCACTCCGTTCATCCATCACATGGGCGAGGGGTTCCTGTCGGCCGAGGCGATCGCCGACCCGCCGCCCTTCGAGCGCGCGCGGGCCGCGGTCGCTTACTCCGGTGTCGCCCGCCAGATGGTGCAAGGGTTGAAATACCAGGATCGCACCGATCTGGCGCCGTGGATGGCGCGCTGGATGATCCGCGCCGGTGCCGAACTGATCGCAGAAGCCGATGTGGTCGTGCCGGTGCCGCTGCACTGGCGGCGTTTTTTCAGGCGCCAGTTCAACCAGTCGGCGGAACTGGCAAGGGTGGTATCGCAACTTGGCGGCCTGCCTTTTGCGCCCTCCGCGGTCAGGCGCGTCAAACTCACCCGTCAGCAGGTTGGGCTGGAGCGGCGGGAACGCGAGGAGAATGTGCGTGCCGCATTCAGAGTGCCGGAGGAGGCCGAGATCGAGATCGCCGGCCGCCGGGTGCTCTTGATCGACGATGTCTATACCACCGGCGCCACTGTCCGCGCGGTCGCCAAGGCGCTCAAGAAGGGCGGTGCCGGGACGGTCGACGTGCTGACCTTTGCGCGCGTGCTGCCGGGGGACTTTCGGGCCGACGAGTCCGCGACTATATAGATTGAAGAAAGGCAGGATTGCTGACCGATGGTCGACGTGACGATCTATACACGGATGATGTGCGGCTATTGCGTGGCGGCCAAGCGGCTGCTCGAGCGCAAGGGTGTCGCTTACACCGAGCACGACGCCTCTTTCTCGCCGGAACTGCGCCGGGAAATGATTTCCCGCGCGAATGGCCGCTCGACCTTTCCGCAGATATTCATCGGCGACACGCATGTCGGCGGCTGCGATGATCTCCATGAACTGGAGGCGGAGGGCCGGCTGGACCGTCTGCTCGCCAACGGCTCGACGAATTAAGGATGTGACGATGGGTGCTTTCACGGCGGCGGCGATCCAGATGCGTTCGGGCACCAGTCCCGAGCGGAATGCGGTCGATTTGGAGCGGCTGGTGCGCGAGGCCGCGGGCCAGGGTGCGACCTATATCCAGTCACCGGAAATGACCGGTGCGCTGGTCCGCGACAGCCAGGCGCGGGCCGCCGCCTTCACGTCCGAGGACAAGGACATCATCGTCTCGACCTCGCGCAATCTGGCGAAGGAGCTTGGCGTCTTCCTGCATATCGGCTCGACCGCCATCCTGCGCGCCGACGGCAAGCTCGCCAACCGCGCGCTTCTGTTCGGGCCGGATGGCGCCGCGATTGCCACCTACGACAAGATCCACATGTTCGACGTCGATCTAGACAATGGCGAGAGCTGGCGCGAATCCGCCGCCTACGAGCCCGGCACCGAGGCCGTCGTCACCGAGATCAGCGGCGCCGGGATCGATGGGGCGAAGCTGGGTTTCGCCGTCTGCTACGATTTGCGCTTTCCGCAGCTCTTCCGCGCCGAGGCGATGGCCGGCGCCGACCTGCTTTCGGTGCCCGCCGCCTTCACCCGCCAGACCGGCGAGGCGCACTGGCATGTGCTGCTGCGGGCGCGCGCCATCGAGAACGGCGCCTATGTCGTCGCCGCGGCGCAAGGTGGCCTGCACGAGGACGGCCGCGAGACTTATGGTCATTCGCTGATCGTCGATCCTTGGGGCCGCATCGTCGCCGAGGCGGCGCATGACAAGCCCGCGGTGATCGTCGCCGAGATCGACCCGGCGCAGTCGGCCGCCGCGCGCAAGAAAATCCCAAATCTAAAAAATTCACGCGACTTCGCCGTGAACGCCACTCCGGTCGAGGCGCAAAGTCTCAGGGGTGCGGCGTCTTGATTCGCTTTTCACTGATCTGCGACCACGAGCATGAATTCGAGGGCTGGTTTCGCAGCAACGACGATTTCGACACCCAGAAGAAGCGTGGCTTCGTCGACTGCCCGACATGTGGCTCGCACAAGATCGAGAAGGCGTTGATGGCGCCGGCCGTCTCCACCGGGCGCAGCCGAGAAAAGATCGCGCTCGCCATGGGTGAGGCCCAGAAGCAGGCGCTGGCGCAATTGAAGGCGATGGCCGAGAAGGTGCGCGAGAACGCCGACTATGTCGGCGACAAGTTTGCCGAGGAAGCGCGCAAGATCCATTTCGGCGAGAGCGATCCGCGCGGCATCTATGGCGAGGCGACGCTGGAGGAGGCCAAGGGTCTGGCCGAGGACGGCGTCGAATTCATGCCGGTGCCGGTATTCCCGGAGGATCGTAACTGACTGCCAGGAGCCATCCTGACCGGTCGGGATAGGTTCTGCCGACTGCCTTCAGCCGCCAATCTCCAACATTTGCGATTAGCTACAGCCACCACACCTTCGTCATCCCAAGGGTCTGCGCCGCGTCGCTTCGCTCCTTGCTCCGCCCTGGGAAGACGACGGGAGGGATGTTTCGGCCAATCTCCAAGGTCTGCGATTTGCCGCTGAACGGAAATGATCGGCGTTCGCTGCCGATCGGCCCAGATCTGTCAAAATCACTGATATTCACCCCCGGCTGACGCTCTCTATCAACTTCTCAAGCAGGCCAGCAAGTGTGTCCTGTTCGGCGCGCGTCAGGCCGGAAAGTATCTCGTGTTCGTTGGCGACGTGAGCGGCCACCGCCTCATCGACCAATGCGAGACCTTTATCGGTCAGTTGCACGACAACCCCGCGCCGGTCGTTGGGATGCGGCCCGCGCTTGATCAATCCGGTTTTCTCAAGCCGGTCGAGCCGGTTGGTCATGGCGCCCGACGTCACCATCGTCGCCTCATAGAGGGCGGTAGGCGTCAGCGCGTAAGGTGATCCGGAACGGCGCAGCGTCGCCAGCACGTCGAATTCCCCGGATTGCAATCCGAAACGCGCAAACAGCGGAGCGAGGCGTTCTCGTGCAATCAGCGACGAGGCTTCGTTCAACCGTCCAAGCACGGCCATCGGCGAGACATCGAGGTCCGGCCGTTGTCTTTTCCACTGCTCGATCGCTTTCGCGGCGCGATCCATCTATCTCACCGTTAAATATCTTGACGTTAAGAATCTTTGCATTATCTTAGCTTGAGTCACAGTGCTGGCCAAGGGGCCGCAAAGACAAGGGCCGCAAAGACAAGGGCCGCAAAGACAAGGGCCGCAAAGACAAGGGCCGCAAAGACAAGGGCCGCAAAGACAATAAGGTTCGTTATGAAATTTCTCTGGGATTCAGCGCTCGGCCTTTTGCTCGTCACCGGCGGCCTACTCGGCCTGACGCTGCCGTTCGGCAAGATCGCGACGGCGGCCGGCGTTTCGGCCATGGTCTGGGCCCTCGTCATCTCGCTCGGCGCCGGCGGCGTGCTTTTGTGCGTCCTGCTGCTGCGCGGGCAGCGCATCCGGCTCACCCCGCACAAGCTGCGTTATTTCTTCGTCACCGCAGCGGTGTCCTACGCCTTCCCCAATCTCTTGATGTTCTCGGCCATTCCGCATCTCGGTGCCGGCTACACCGGCATCATGTTCACGCTGTCGCCGGTGGTCACACTGGTGTTTTCGATCCTGCTCGGCGTTCGGCGCCCCAACCTGCTTGGCGTGGTCGGCATTGTCGTCGGCTTCGTTGGTGGGGTCATGGTGGCGGTGACGCGTGGCGAGGCCGGGCAGCCGGCCGAATTTATCTGGGTGGCGGTGGGGCTGCTCATCCCGGTCAGCCTAGCCGCCGGCAATATCTACCGCACGCTCGACTGGCCCTTAGGGACCGGACCGATCGAGCTTGCCGTCGGCAGCCATCTGGCATCGGCTGCACTGCTTGTTTGCGGCATCTTCACGCTAAAGGGCGGCGGTTCGCTCGCCCTGCTCGCCGGCGTGCCGCTGGTGGTCGTCGGCCAGGTCGCGTCAGCCGCGGCGATGTTCGCTTTCTTCTTCCGGCTGCAGGCGGTTGGCGGCCCGGTCTATCTCAGCCAGATCGGCTATGTCGCGGCTGCGGTCGGATTGTTTGCCGGGACGATGTTTCTCGGCGAGCACTATCAATTGCTGACCTGGGCCGGCGCTGCCATCATTGTCGCCGGCGTGTTCATCACCACCAAGGCGCAAACCCAGATCCCCACAAAGTCACAAAATCAGACGGGTGAGAAGGTGGCGGCGTGAGAAGGCGTCGTGAGAAAGTTCAGGCGGGTGCCTTCTCCGCCAGAACCATGTAATTGACGTCCATGTCCTTCGAACGCTGCCAGCGGTCGGCGAGCGGATTGTAGGTGACGCCGGTGCGGTCGATGATGGTCAGGTCAGCGCCGGCAAGCGCCTTTTCCAGCTCGTCGGGCCGCACCAGCTTGCCAAACTGGTGGGTGCCGCGCGGCAACCAGCGCAGCAGATATTCGGCGCCGATAATGGCCAGGCCCAGCGCCTTCAGCGTGCGGTTGATGGTGGCGACGAACATGATGCCGCCGGGCTTGAGCATCTCGCCGCATTTGGCCACGAACAGGTCGATGTCGGCAACATGCTCGACCACTTCCATGTTGAGGATGACGTCGAATTTCTCAGCGGCGTCAGCCAGGTCCTCTGCTGTCGTGGCACGGTAATCCACCGTCACGCCGACCTCCGCCGCATGCAGTCTGGCCACTTCGATGTTGGTGGCGGAGGCGTCGGCGCCGACCACTTCGGCGCCAAGCCGCGCCATCGGCTCGCACAACAGCCCGCCGCCGCAGCCGATGTCGAGGATGCGCAGGCCCTCGAACGGCCGCGCCGCTCGTGGGTCGCGGCCGAAGCGCGCCGCCACCTGGTCGCGTATATAGGCAAGCCGGATCGGATTGAACTTGTGCAGCGGGCGGAATTTGCCGTTCGGATTCCACCATTCGGCGGCAAGAGCGGAAAAACGCTCCACTTCTCCGGCATCGATCGTCGATCGTCGGGGTTCTGGCATCGTGTGGTCTCCCGCAGACTCAAAAGTTCAGAGCGCGATCGGGCGCAAAACCGGATACCACTTTTGCTGATCGTGCTCTGGTGCGCTAGGAAGTCGGTCGAGAGCCGGCGAATGTCAAGGCAGCAAATTTCGGCTGTTGCCGGCTGGGCCTATGCGACAGGCATGCGGGTACGCGCGTTGCGCTCGTATGTCGCCTTCGTCGCCCAGGGCAAGCGGGGGGCAAGCGGCGGCACGCCTTGCGAAACCCAAAGCATTTGGCTAAGGAGGCCGCGAATTCAGCGGCTGGCCCAGCCCGACGCTCGCTTTCCGTTTTTCGGCCGCCGCTCCGGCACCCAGTCAAAGGCATTTCGCTTCCATGGCGCGCATCGTGATGAAATTCGGCGGGACCTCCGTCGCCGACATCGCCCGCATCCGCAATGTGGCGCGCCATGTCAAACGCGAGGTCGATGCCGGCCATGAGGTCGCGGTCGTCGTCTCGGCGATGGCCGGCAAGACCAACGAGCTCGTGCAGTGGACGCGCGAAGCCTCGCCGATGCACGATGCCCGCGAATATGACGCCGTCGTTGCCTCCGGCGAGCAGGTGACTGCCGGCCTGCTGGCGATCACGCTGCAGAACATGGGCGTCCATGCCCGTTCCTGGCAAGGCTGGCAGATCCCGATCAAGACCGACAATGCGCATGGCGCGGCGCGCATTCTCGATATCGACGGCGCATTCCTGATCAAGCGCTTCGGTGAGAGCCAGGTGGCGGTGGTCGCCGGCTTCCAGGGCATCGGGCCGGACAACCGCATCGCGACGCTCGGCCGCGGCGGCTCAGACACCAGTGCTGTCGCCATCGCGGCGGCGGTCAAGGCAGACCGCTGCGACATCTATACCGACGTCGACGGGGTCTACACCACCGACCCGCGCATCGAACCGAAGGCGCGGCGGCTGGCCAAGATTTCCTTCGAGGAAATGCTTGAAATGGCCTCGCTCGGCGCCAAGGTCCTGCAGGTACGCTCGGTCGAGCTTGCCATGGTGCACAGGGTGCGTACTTTCGTGCGGTCGTCCTTCGACGATCCCGACGCGCCCGGAATGGGGGATTTGCTCAATCCGCCCGGAACGCTTATTTGCGACGAGGAAGAGATCGTGGAACAGCAGGTCGTCACCGGAATTGCCTACGCCAAGGACGAAGCGCAGATATCGTTGCGCCGTGTCGGCGACCGGCCGGGGGTTGCCGCCGGCATTTTCGGGCCGCTGGCCGAGGCCAACATCAATGTCGACATGATCGTCCAGAACATTTCCGAGGACGGCAAGTTCACCGACATGACCTTCACCGTGCCGTCCGGGGATGTCGACAAGGCGCTTGCCGTGCTCGAGCGGCTGAAGTCCACGATCGGCTACGACGTCGTGCAGTCGGAAGCCGGCATGTCGAAAGTCTCGGTCATCGGCATCGGCATGAGGAGCCATGCCGGCGTCGCCGCCACCGCCTTCAAGGCGCTGGCCGACAAATCGATCAACATCCGTGCGATCACGACATCCGAGATCAAGATTTCGATCCTGATCGACGGTCCCTACACAGAACTTGCTGTTCGCACTTTGCATTCCATCTACGGTCTGGATAAGCAGTAGCAGACTGCTCGGTCCGGAAATCGGAGGTCGATCTTCGGAAAGCACGATGCAGCAGTTCGAAGTCTTGGAGCGTCCTTTGTGGGTCCAATTGGACCGACGCCGCTCTATTTGAGTTGTTGCGTGAGCGCCGGCCGCGGGAGAAACTGCGGCGGGCATAATGTCCATTGGAGAACAAGCCGCGATGCGTGATACGGCCAGTGGCCCGCGCGTTTTGCTGAAACGGCTCCGCGAGCTCATGCAGGAGCCGCTGGAGCCGCAGGAGCGGCTCGACCGCATCGTGCGCGACATCGCCGCCAACATGGTCGCCGAAGTGTGCTCGCTCTACGTGCTGCGCGCCGATTCGGTGCTCGAACTCTATGCCACCGAGGGTCTGAACCCGAAGGCTGTCCATTTGGCGCAGCTCAGGCTGGGGGAAGGCCTCGTCGGCACGATCGCCGCCTCGGCACGGCCACTCAACCTCTCCAACGCGCAGGAACATCCAGCCTTCGCCTACCTGCCGGAGACGGGGGAAGAGATCTACAATTCCTTCCTCGGCGTGCCGGTGCTCAGGGCAGGGCGCACGCTCGGTGTGCTGGTCGTCCAGAACAAGACCATGCGCCATTATCGCGACGACGAGGTCGAGGCACTGGAAACGACGGCGATGGTGATCGCCGAGATGATCGCCACCGGCGACCTTGCCCGGCTGACCCGGCCCGGCCTGGAACTCGACCTGCGCCGCCCGGTGAGCTTTACGGGCCTGTCCTTCAACGAGGGCGTCGGACTTGGCCATGTCGTGCTGCACGAGCCGCGCATCGTCGTCACCAATCTGTTCAACGAGGACAGCGATGAGGAGATCAAGCGGCTCGATGCGTCGCTCGGTTCGCTCCGGCTCTCCATCGACGACATGCTGGAACGCCGCGAAGTCGCCTTCGAGGGCGAGCACCGCCAGGTGCTCGAAGCCTATCGCATGTTCGCCAACGACAGCGGCTGGGTGCGCCGGCTGGAAGAGGCGGTCCGCAACGGCCTGACCGCGGAAGCGGCGGTGGAAAAAGTGCAGAGCGACATGCGTGCCCGCATGCTGCACATGACCGATCCTTATCTGCGCGAGCGGATGAGCGATTTCGACGATCTCGCCAACCGGCTGCTGCGCCAGCTGATGGGGCGCGGGCCGGACGATGTCGCGGCCTCGTTGCCGAAGGATGCCATCATCGTTGCCCGCTCGATGGGGGCTGCCGAACTGCTGGATTATCCGCGTGACAAGCTGCGCGGGTTGGTGCTCGAGGACGGCGCGGCGACCAGCCATGTCGTCATCGTGGCGCGGGCCATGGGCATACCGGTCGCGGGCCAGATGAAGGGCGCGGTCTCCATGGCGGAGAACGGCGACGCCATCATCGTCGACGGCGAGGAAGGCGCGATCCACCTGCGCCCCCAGCCCGACCTCGAAGCCGCCTATGCCGAAAAGGTCCGCTTCCGGGCGCGGCGGCAGGAGGTCTATCGCGAGCTGCGCAAGAAGCCGTCGATGACCAAGGACGGCGTCCAAGTCGACCTTTTGATGAATGCGGGCCTAGCCGTCGATCTGCCGCAGCTTGCCGAGGCCGGCGCCGCCGGCATCGGCCTGTTCCGCACCGAGCTGCAATTCATGGTCGCCTCGACCTTTCCGCGGGCGGAAGCCCAGGAACGGCTCTACCGTGACGTGCTCGACGCGGCGCGCGGCAAGCCGGTGACCTTCCGCACCATCGATATCGGCGGCGACAAGGTGCTGCCCTACTTCAAGGACACGATCCAGGAAGAAAACCCGGCGCTCGGCTGGCGCGCCATCCGCTTGACGCTCGACCGGCCGGGCCTATTGCGCACCCAGATCCGAGCGCTTTTGAAGGCATGCGGCGGGCGTGAACTGAAGCTGATGCTGCCGATGGTGACGGAGCTCGGCGAAATCGCCCAGGCGCGCGAAATCATCGATCGCGAAGTGCGGCATCTGTCGCGTTTTGCCCATCATCTGCCGACCAGCCTAAAGCTCGGGGCCATGCTGGAAGTGCCTTCGCTGCTGTTCCAGCTCGATGAACTGATGAAGGCCGTCGATTTCGTCTCGGTCGGCTCGAACGATCTGTTCCAGTTCGTTATGGCGGTCGATCGCGGCAACACGCAGCTCGCCGACCGCTTCGATGTGCTGTCGACGCCGTTCCTGCGCGCGCTGAAGCAGATTGCCGACGCCGGAGTGCGCAATCAAACCCCGGTGACCTTGTGCGGCGAGCTGGCGGGCAAGCCGATCTCGGCGATGGCGCTGATCGGCCTTGGCTACCGATCGATCTCGATGTCACCGGCCTCGATCGGTCCGGTCAAGGCGATGCTGACGGAACTACCGCTGGCCGAGCTGGAAGCGTTCTTCGACGACAATCTCATGGCGCCGGCCCAGGGGTTGCCGATGCGGGCGCTGCTGCAGGCCTTTGCCGACGACCGCTCCATTCCGTTGTAGACTTTCGCCATGATCAACCTGCCCCGCGACCGTATGGATCAAGTCGTCAAGCGTTTCGACATGCTCGAAGCGCAGATGTCGGCCGGGCCGGCGGCGGACGCCTATGTCAAGATGGCGTCGGAATATGCCGACATGCAGGAGATGGTGGCAAAGATCAGGGCGCTGCGCACCGCCGAGCATGAACAGGCCGACCTGCAGGCGATGCTCGCCGACAAAAGCACCGATGCCGAAATGCGGGCATTGGCCGAGGCCGATCTGCCGGAGGTCAAGGAACGCATCGAAGCGTTGCAGAAGGACATCCAGATCCTGCTTCTGCCCAAGGATGCCGCCGACGACAAGAACGCCATCCTCGAAATCCGCGCCGGCACCGGCGGCGACGAGGCGGCTCTCTTTGCCGGCGACCTGTTTCGCATGTACGAACGCTATGCCGCCGCACGCGGCTGGCGTTTCGAGACGGTGTCGGCCAGCGAGGGCGAGGTCGGCGGCTACAAGGAAATCATCGCCACGATTTCAGGCAAGGGGGTCTTTGCCCATCTGAAATTCGAGTCTGGCGTGCATCGCGTGCAGCGCGTGCCGGCGACCGAGGCCGGCGGGCGCATCCACACCTCGGCGGCGACGGTTGCCGTGCTGCCCGAAGCGGAAGAGGTCGACATCGACATCAGGGCCGAAGACATCCGAATCGACACGATGCGCGCCTCGGGTTCGGGCGGCCAGCACGTCAACACTACCGATTCGGCAGTGCGCATGACCCATCTGCCGACCGGCATCATGGTCGTGCAGGCGGAGAAGTCGCAGCACCAGAACCGGGCCAAAGCCATGCAGATCCTGCGCGCCAGGCTTTACGACCTCGAGCGCAGCAAGGCTGACGAGGAACGCTCCGAATCGCGCAAATCGCAGGTCGGTTCGGGTGATCGCTCGGAGCGCATCCGCACCTATAATTTCCCGCAGGGCCGCGTCACCGACCATCGCATCAATCTGACGCTGTATAAGCTCGACAGGGTGATGATGGGCGAACTTGACGAGATCATCGACGCACTGATCGCCGATCATCAATCAAAGCTGCTCGCCGATATCGGCCTCGATGGCTGACGGTCTGCCCGCTAAGCTAGGGCTGCTGCTGAAAGCGGCGCGGGCACGCCTTGCCGCGGCCGCAGTCGCCGACCCGGCGCTGGATGCGAGGCTGATCGTCGAACATTTTTCCGGCACGACCCGCACCCAAGCCATCGCCGATCCCGAATGCAGTGTCGATGCCGGCGCGATTGCCGCGATCGATGCAGCCCTGAGACGGCGGGTTGCCGGTGAGCCGGTGCATCGCATCCTGGGCTATCGCGAATTCTACGGCTTGCGCCTGTCGCTGACACCGGAAACGCTGGAGCCACGACCGGACACCGAAACGCTGGTCGAAGCGGTGCTGCCCTTGGTGAAGGCGACAGCGGAGCGGCAAGGCCAATGCCGCATCCTCGATCTCGGCACCGGCACCGGCGCCATCGCGCTGGCGCTGCTCAGCGCTGTTCCGGCGGCGGTCGCCACCGGCGTCGATATTTCGCCAGGCGCGCTGGCGACCGCCATGCGCAATGCCGGGGAATTGGGGTTGGCCGACCGGTTCCAGGTGCTCGAATCCGACTGGTTCGAAAAAGTTTTTGGCCGATACCATGTAATTGCCGCCAACCCGCCCTATATAGCGTCCATAGACATTGAAAATCTGCAGGACGAAGTCCGCGATTTCGATCCACGCCAAGCCCTCGATGGCGGCGTGGACGGTCTGAGTTCCTACAGGATCATCGCCGCCGCGGCGGCAGGTTTTTTGGAAGCCGAGGGCAGGATTGCGGTCGAGATCGGCCACACCCAACGCAAAGAGGTCACGGGCATATTCTCCGCAGCCGGCTATATGCCGGCGGGGGTATTCCGCGACTTTGGCGGAAACGAGAGGGTTCTGATCTTTGAACTGACAAAGCCGTGATGCAGTGCAAAAAAAGCGCTTGGCAATGCCGGGGAATGCGGCTAGGGTCGCCTTAACCGGATGAGACGAAGCAGGCAGTGCTCTTAGCGATTCGGTTTCCTTGGAAATAGCTGCCTTCTTGCGCAAACGACGCCCAAGCTTCGTGCGGGAATCGTCCGGCAAGTGATGTAACCGGAACAGGATGACACGTGGCGCCAACGCAATCGATGCGGGCGAACGCCGGTGAAGAGACGAAACGGCTGGCTGCATGAGCGCCTCCGTTCGTGAAAAAGTTTTCGAAAATTTCAAAATGAAGAGAGTCGAATGAGGCCACAACAGCAGAACAGGCGCATGCGCGGTCGCAACAACAATGGCGGCGGCAACAACAATAACAACAACCGCAAGGGGCCAAATCCCCTGACGCGCAATTACGAGAGCAACGGTCCGGACGTGAAGATCCGCGGATCGGCTCAGCAGATCGCCGAAAAATACGCAACCCTTGCCCGTGATGCGCAAAGCTCCGGCGACCGGGTGATGGCGGAAAACTATCTCCAGCACGCCGAGCACTACAATCGCATCATCGCTGCCGCGCAGGCGCAGCTACCGATCCAGAACGCTCAGCAGAACCGCGACGATTTCGACGATGACGGCGACGAAGATCGCGACGAGTTCGACAATGCCGGCAACAGCAATGTCGGCGAGACTGCGGCTCCGGTGGTCAACCACGGTGCAGGCCCGCAGCCGGTCATCGACGGCACGCCGGCCGAATTGACGTTCAACCAGGAAAACGGCCGCGACAATCGTGATGCCAGTGGGCGTGATGCCAGTGGGCGCGATAACAGTGGGCGAGACAACCGCCATCGCGACCGCCGCCCCAATGGCGGCTACGGCCAGAACGGCCAGCGCGGCGAATTTGGTGCGCGCGGCGAGCAGGGCGGACAGCGCGGCGATCAGAACCGGCGCAACGAGAAACCGGTACAGAACGAAACGCTCGTGCAGGCGGAAGCCGTATCTCCGAACGAGCCTGTTTCTGTGGCCGACCCCGCACCGCAATTCGAAAGCTTTTCGCCGGCGGCTCTGGCTGCCCAGGCCGAGATGAACGAAGCCGCCGCCGAAAGCGGCGCTGCCCGCCGCCCCAGGCGTCCGCGCCGTCCGCGCGTCAATGCTGATCAGGCTGATCAGGTGGATGGCGGCAACGACAATGCAGGCGGTGACAACGCAAATGCAGCGCCGGCGGAAGACGCCGGTGGCGAGCCCGCCATCATCGACGTCAACAACTGATCGCGCAGGTCCAGACATTCCAAAACGGTGGAGAGAAATCTCCGCCGTTTTGCTTGTGCGCCCGCGGAATATTATGAGTCCGCCGTCATCGGGACGTCTTGAGGGTCCGTGGCTTGCGCCCCATATCTCGCGTGAACAGGACCCGGCTCGAACGGGCGGGTCCGTCACCGCAATCTGATCCGGTGCCGCAAAGCGGGCCGGTGACGGAAGGAGACAGATATGAACCTCGAAAAATATTCCGAGCGCGTGCGCGGCTTCATCCAGTCGGCGCAGACCTTGGCGCTCTCGCGCAACCACCAGCAGTTCACCCCCGAACATATATTGAAAGTACTCGTCGACGATGACGAGGGCTTGGCAGCGTCGTTGATCGAGCGCGCCGGCGGCGGCGTCCGCGACGTCAAGCTGGGCGTCGAGACGGCACTTGAGGCAATGCCCAAGGTGGAGGGCGGAAACGGCCAGCTCTATCTTGCGCAACCGCTGGCCAAAGTGTTCTCGACCGCCGAGGAACTGGCAAAGAAGGCCGGCGACAGCTTCGTCACGGTCGAGCGGCTGCTGACGGCGCTGGCGGTCGAGAAATCCGCCAAGGCTGCCGACATCCTCACCAAGGCCGGCGTGACGCCACAGGCGCTGAATCAGGTGATCAACGACGTCCGCAAGGGTCGCACCGCCGATTCGGCGAGCGCCGAGCAAGGCTATGATGCGCTGAAGAAGTACGCGCGCGATCTCACCGCCGACGGTCGCGCCGGCAAGCTCGATCCGGTCATCGGCCGCGACGACGAGATCCGCCGCACCATCCAGGTGCTGTCGCGCCGCACCAAGAACAATCCGGTGCTGATCGGTGAACCCGGCGTCGGCAAGACGGCGATCGCCGAAGGGCTGGCGTTGCGGATCGTCAATGGCGACGTGCCGGAATCGCTCAAGGACAAGCAGTTGATGGCGCTCGATATGGGATCGCTGATCGCCGGCGCCAAATATCGCGGCGAATTCGAGGAGCGGCTGAAGGCGGTTCTTTCGGAAGTTACCGCTGCGGCCGGCGGCATCATCCTGTTCATCGATGAGATGCACACGCTGGTCGGCGCCGGCAAGGGGGATGGCGCCATGGATGCGTCGAACCTGTTGAAACCGGCGTTGGCACGCGGCGAACTTCACTGCGTCGGCGCAACGACGCTCGACGAATACCGCAAGCATGTCGAGAAGGACGCCGCCCTTGCCCGCCGCTTCCAGCCGGTCTTCGTCAATGAGCCGACGGTGGAGGACACCGTCTCCATCCTGCGCGGCCTGAAGGAGAAATACGAGCAGCACCACAAGGTGCGCATTTCGGATTCGGCGCTGGTCGCGGCAGCGTCGCTGTCCAACCGCTATATCGCCGACCGCTTCCTGCCGGACAAGGCGATCGACCTTGTCGACGAGGCCGCGTCGCGGCTGCGGATGCAGGTCGATTCGAAGCCGGAAGCGCTGGACGAGATCGACCGCCGCATCATGCAGCTCAAGATCGAGTGCGAGGCGCTGAAGGTCGAGAAGGACGACGCGTCGAAGGACCGGCTCGCCCGGCTCGAAAAGGATCTTTCCGCCCTGGAAGAGGAATCGACCGAACTGACCTCGAAGTGGCAGGCCGAGAAGCAGAAGCTCGGGCTCGCCGCCGACCTGAAGAAACAGCTCGACGAGGCGCGCAACGAACTCGCCATCGCCCAGCGCAAAGGTGAGTTCCAGCGCGCCGGCGAGCTTGCCTATGGCAAGATTCCGGAGCTCGAAAAGAAGCTGACGCAGGCCGAGGCGCAAGACGGCAAGGTCGGCATGGTCGAAGAGGTGGTCACCCCCGATCACGTCGCCCACATCGTGTCGCGCTGGACCGGCATTCCGGTCGACAAGATGCTGCAAGGCGAGCGTGACAAGCTGCTGCGCATGGAAGATGAGATCGGCAAGCGCGTCGTCGGCCAGGGCGAGGCGGTGCAGTCCGTGTCGAAAGCCGTTCGCCGTGCCCGCGCCGGCCTGCAGGATCCGAACCGGCCGATTGGTTCGTTCATGTTCCTGGGACCGACCGGCGTCGGCAAGACCGAACTGACCAAGGCGCTTGCAAGCTTCCTGTTCGACGACGAGAGCGCCATGGTGCGCATCGACATGTCGGAATTCATGGAGAAGCACGCGGTCGCCCGGCTGATCGGCGCGCCTCCCGGCTATGTCGGCTATGAGGAGGGCGGCGCGCTGACCGAAGCGGTGCGGCGCCGGCCCTACCAGGTCGTGCTGTTCGACGAGATCGAGAAAGCGCATCCGGACGTGTTCAACGTGCTGCTGCAGGTGCTCGATGACGGCCGCCTGACCGACGGGCAGGGCCGCACGGTCGATTTCCGCAACACGCTGATCATCATGACGTCGAACCTCGGCGCCGAATATCTGGTCAATCTCGGCGAGAACCAGGACGTCGATGTCGTGCGCGACGAGGTGATGAGTGTCGTCAGGGCGTCGTTCCGGCCGGAGTTCCTCAACCGCGTCGATGAGGTGATCCTGTTCCACCGGCTGCGCCGGCAAGATATGGGCCGCATCGTCGAGATCCAGCTCAAGCGGCTGGAAAGCCTGCTCGCAGATCGCAAGATCACGCTTTCGCTGGATCAGGAGGCGATCGACTGGCTGGCCGCCAAGGGCTACGATCCGGCCTATGGCGCGCGGCCGTTGAAGCGGGTGATGCAGAAGGACCTGCAGGATCCGCTGGCGGAGAAGATCCTGCTCGGTGACATCCTCGACAGTTCGACCGTCAAGGTCACCGCTGGTTCCGACCGGTTGAACTTCCGGTCGAAGCCGACGGTCGTGGCGACCGAGGCGGCGGCCTGATTTTCGAGGCCGCCACATGATTAAGCATTAAACGGGGGCGCAGATGACGTTGGACGACTACAACAGCTTCTGCGCCTCGCTGCCGTCGGCGACCCATGTCGTCCAGTGGGGCGGTGCTCATGTCTGGAAGGTCGGAGCCAAGGTCTTTGCGATCGGCGGTTGGAGCGATGGCAAGGAGCCGTTCGTCACCTTCAAATGCTCCGACATCGCTTATGACATCTTGAAGGAACAGCCGGGCCTTCGGCCCGCTCCCTATCTTGCCTCACGCGGCATGAAATGGATCCAGCGCCAGGCAAGCCAAAGCATGGACGACGATGCGCTGAAGGACTATCTGCGCGAAAGCCACCGCCTTGTCGTACTCAAGCTGACGAAGCAGGCGCGCAAGGAATTGGGATTCGTCGCCAGCTAAAGCGCGCCGCATTTGACCAGCCTCATGCGACGCGCTTTAGGTTGTTGTTTGTGCATGTCGTTATCGCAAAAGCCGCTGCACACTTTTGCGCGACATGCATTTGTGTTCTTGCTCCAGACCGCCAGAAATCCGCCATCTTCATGCCCGGTTCATGTTGGAACCTTATGGTTGGCAACTGATTTGCTGGCGAAGGGGTTCGCCTGCCGCAAAGGCCCGAAAATCGAATTGGATTTTCGGAAAGCATGATGCGGAGATTTGTAAGTGTTAGAGCGTCCCTGCGCATCCGAAGGGACGCGCGGCGTTCTGAAGAAACAACGCCGGGCGGCGGCAATTACGGACCGGAGAATTTGGCCAGCATGTTCCGCACGATCTTCACCCTTTCGGCGCTCGCCGCCGGGCTGCTTTCTTCGAGTGTAATGGCCGCGCCGACGGAGGACATCGCGCCGCGATCTGCCCGCGCCGCGGATGCCCGAGCCGCGGATAGCCACGCTGTGCTGGTCGCCCAGGACGGCGATTTCGACGTCTACTACGACGCCAGAGGCAACCGCGTCATCGTCGATACGGAAACCGGCAAGGTGCTCGCCATCCAGCCGCCGCAGACCAGGTTCGATCGCCGCGCACTCCGCCGCGAGCGCTTGCGCAATCTCGGACCGGTCGAGGACGACCGCTATTATCTCGACGATCCGGAAGACACGGCGCGCTTGCGCCGCAGGCAATTGGAAGAGGAAGGCGTCGTCGTTGTACCGCCGGTCGAAGAATATGATCCCTACGGCGATCCGGTGGACGCTTTTCCCGAAGCACCGCCGGATGGCGGCAACTATGGCAACAATTATCCGGAAGCGCCGCAGCCGGCAAAGCGCCAGCCGCTCAACGAGGCTGCGATCGAACCGGTCGAGCCGACGGCGCCGGGCGACCAGGCGGCACTGCCGCCAAAGATCGACGGCAAGATTGTCGTCGATCCGTCGCTTTCACTCGGTGCACGCCAGGAGGTCGCGGCGCTGCAAGTGCTGCTCGACCGCGCCGGCGCTTCGCCCGGCGTGGTAGACGGACGCTTCGGCTCGAATGTCGACAAGGCGCTCGCCGCCTACAACGAGATCACTGGCAGCAATCTGCGGTCGACCGATGTGGTCGGCATCCAGGCGGCGCTTGAGCAATCCGGCGGCGATGCCTTCGCCTCCTACAGCATCACGCCCGAGGATGCTGCCGGTCCCTATGTCGCATCGGTGCCGGAAGACTACGGCCAGAAGGCGCAACTCGAACGGCTGAGCTACACCTCAGTCACCGAAGCGCTGGCGGAGCGGTTCCACATGGACGAGAACTATCTGAAGGCGCTCAATCCGGAAGCCAATTTCAACCGTCCTGGCACGATCATCAAGGTCGCCAATTTCGGCAGGCTGGTGGCCAAGCCGGTGGCACGCATCATCGCCGACAAGGGCAAGAAGCAGGCCCGCGCCTATGACGCATCGGGCAAGCTAATCGCGGCCTATCCAGCCACCATCGGCTCGGCGGACACGCCTTCACCCACCGGCACGCATGCGGTGTCGCGGGTCGCTCTCGACCCGAACTACACCTACAATCCGAACATCAATTTCAGACAGGGCGAAAACAACAAGATCCTGACCATCCCGCCGGGCCCGAACGGCCCGGTCGGCTCGGTCTGGATTGCGCTGGACAAGCCGACCTACGGCATTCACGGCACGCCTGACCCCTCCAAGATCGGTAAGACCGAAAGCCATGGCTGCGTGCGGCTGACCAATTGGGACGCGCGCGAACTGGCAAAAATCGTCTCGCCGGGTGTCACGGTGGAATTCATCGACTGAGCGCCGTATCCCAAATCACTGCACACCCCGGGGCTCGACTTCGGGGGGCAGGCCTTTTGGCTACGTGCATTAATCAGCCGGTGATTTTCGCCGCGGTCCGACGGCATCGAAGTGCCGATCCTGTTCTGGTTTCAACGACAGCAACCCTCTGGCCGGTTGTTGCCGGCGCGTAGGAGGTCTAAGCAGGCTTCATGCGTTCTCCAAGCGAAGTCGGCGCCGAAGCCGTCCCCCTGGTCAGGCCGCTGCCGGCCGATACGTTTTGCCCGCAATCGCGGCGCAGCTTCGTGCTGATCGCGGCGATCCTGGCTTCCGCTCTCGGCTTCATCGACGGTTCGATCCTGGCCATCGCCACGCCGGCGATCCGCGTCGATCTTGGCGCCAGTTTCGCCGAGGCGCAGTGGATTTCAAACGCCTATGCGCTGACGCTTTCGGCACTCATTCTTGTTGGCGGCGCCGCCGGCGACCGTTTTAGCCTGCGGCATGCTTTCGTGGCAGGCATCGCGCTGTTCATTTCCGCCTCGCTTGCCTGCGCGCTGGCGCCGAACCCGCCAATGCTCATTGCGTTTCGCGCCATTCAGGGCATCGGTGCTGCCATCATGGTGCCGGGCAGCCTCGCCATTATCGCCAAGGCCTATCCGAAGAAGGAGCGCGGCAGGGCGATCGGCATCTGGGCGGCGGCCTCGGCGCTGACCACGGCGCTTGGCCCGGTGCTGGGCGGCGTTGTCTTGTCGGCCTTCGGCGACGGCATCTGGCGGGTGATCTTCGCGGTCAATCTGCCGCTTGGTCTTGGCTCGATCTATCTTCTGCTCGCCAAGGTCCCGGCCGACGCACCGACCGAAAAGCGCAGCCTCGATCTCGGCGGCGCTGCACTCGCCACCTTGGCGTTCGGAGCGCTTGCCTACGGCTTGACTTCGATGAGCGCAGAGGGCGAGGGGCAAATATCCGGCCCGAGCATTGCCGCCGGCGCGGTGCTGCTCATCGTGTTCATTGAGTTCGAGCGTCGGCAGCGCGAACCGATGATCGATCTCTCGCTGTTTCGGGTCGGCGCCTTCGCCGGCGCCAATGTGGCGACCTTCTTCCTCTATTTCGCACTGTCGGCCAACCTGTTCTATCTGCCGATGCTGCTCATCGCCGGATGGGGGCTGAGCGCCGCCGAGGTCGGCTTCATCTTCCTGCCGCTGTCGGTCTTGATCGCGCTGTTGTCGGGGCCGGTCGGCCAGTGGTCCGACCGGATCGGTCCGCGTTTTCCGATCGCCAGCGGCAGTCTCGTCGTCGCTGTCGCCTTTGCCGGGCTTGCCTTGCTGGCCTATGCCGGCATCCACAGTTTCTGGTGGGGCGTGTTTCCGCTGATGGCGCTGATGGGGCTCGGCATGGCGCTGGTGGTGTCGCCACTGTCGACGGCGGTGATGACGGCGGTCGAGGACAAGGATACCGGTGCGGCCTCGGGAATCAATAATGCCGTCTCGCGCATTGGCGGCCTGATCGCAGTGGCGGCGATGGGGTCACTGGCGGCCTGGGTCTATGCATCAGCGCTGAACAGCGGTGCCGCATTCGGCATTCCGGGTTTCGGCGAACCGGCGGGCCTGGCGCCGGATCTCAATGCAGCAAGGCTTGCCGCCAGCGACGCAGCGTTCGCAGCCGTCGCCTTGGTGACGGCGCTGCTTTGCCTGCTCTCAGCGATCGTGGCGTGGACAACTGTTTCCGGCGAGCGACTGCCATGGCCGCGTGGATCTGAGGCTCCGCAGCGCTGAGCAGCCGCAAAGGCCCAGCTCGGCTCAGCCTTCGATCTTGGCGCTCGCGACCTTCAGCGAATCATTGTCTTCCTGCTTGAGCAGATCATCGATGCGCCCGCGCTCGCGCTTGAAGGCGACGAGGTCGTCGCCCTTCAGCACCTTGCCGACCGGCAGGCGAACGCGCATCGGGTCGACCTTGGTGCCGTTGACGATCAGCTCGTAGTGGAGGTGCGGACCGGTGGCGAGGCCGGTCTGGCCGAGAAAGCCGATGGTCTGGCCTTGGCGGACGCGCACGCCCGGCGCAATGCCTTTGGCAAAAGCGCTCTGGTGATTGTAGGAGGTCTCGTAGCCATTGGCGTGACGGAGGATGATCTGTTTGCCATAGCCGCCGGCCCAGCCGGCCTTCTCGACGACACCGTTGCCGGCGGCGATGATCGGCGTGCCGATGGCGGCTGACCAATCGACGCCGGTATGCAAGCGCACATAGCCGAGAATCGGATGCCTGCGGGCACCGAAGCCGGAGCGGAATTTTCCTGCGGGCAGCGGATTGCGTAGCAGGAATTGCTGGGCGCTGCGGCCGTCCTCGTCGAAATAGTCGGTGCTGCCGTCCTGCATCTGGAACCGGTAGAAATTGCGCGTCGTGCCGCCGAAGCTCGCCGAAACATAGAGCAGCTCGGATTCGTCGGATGCCCGGTCGTCGCCGTCCGGCTGCGAAAACAGCACCTCGATGCGGTCCGACGGATTGAGCCGCGACTGGAAATCGACGCCGGACGCCAGGAGCTTGATCAGCCGCTTGGTCATCGCCTTGGACATGCCGTAGGAGTAGGCGGCGCGGTAGATGCCGTCATAGACGTTCGGCAGATTGCCGCGCACCACCACCGGCGGCGAATCATCGAACGCGGTCAGCAATTCGGGATTTGGCTCCGGCTCCTGCGCCGGCACATATTGGCCGTGATCATCGAGCGCGATGGTGACGATATGCTGGGCCCTGTCGTAGATGCCGGTGCGAACGACCTTGGCGGCGTCGCCATGGATCTCGAGGCCGACGCGCAGCACGGTTCCCGCCTTGAGCGCTGTCGCGTTCAACAATTTGGCGATCGCCTCGGCCATACCGGTGGCGTCCTCGCCGGTATAGCCCGAATCGGCGAGGGCCTCGACGATGTTGCGGTCCCTGGTGAAGGGGATGATCTCCTCGGCGAAGGCCGGCGCCTGATCGTCGGGGGCAGCACGCGGCGACACCGAGACGTTTTCCGGAACGATCCTGACGTCGTAGGAGCCGGCCATGCTCTCGGCGAATGCATCGCCGAATCGCTGCGGGTCGACATAATGCAGCGACGCGACTTGCACGGCGCCGTCGCTCAGACCCGTGCCGGCCTCGCGCACCACATTCTCCACCTCGTCGGCGGACAAGTCACTCTTTTCGTCGAACGCTGCCGTCTCGATCGGGAAATCGACCGTCTTCAGGCTCAACTCGCTTTCGACCTTGGCACCATAGATCTGGCCGGCGGCGGCGGTCGCCGGCTGACCGGCATTGCCGTCGCGGTCGTCGCCAAACACCTGCATCGGATTGAAAGGCGGATAGGCGCGGCTGGTCGTGTGCCCGGCGGCAAGCGCCATCTTGATCTGCACGAAAGGCATGGTGTGGATGACATCGCGGTCGCCGACCTTGGTCACCATCGGCACTTCCATGCGCCGGCGGTCCTTGGCCCTGGCGATTTGGCGCGGCGCCACCAGCCTGGTGGTCTTGGCGATCTCGCCGGAATCGTCGCCTCTCGCAAGGCTGATCAGTTCGGCGATCTCGGGCGGCGTCGCCAATTGCTGACGGCCGTCGAGGGCTGCGAACAGCGCCACGCCCATCAGCACGCTCGACGTCACGCCGGTAAGAAAAGTGCCCGACAGCCAGCGCGCCGAAACCTCGCGCCGGTCGGGCGGGCCACTGCGACCGTCCGCAATCAGCGGCGGCTCGTTGCCGAGTTCGGCTATGACATTTTCCGTATCTGGCATCCAGAAAGGCTGCTTCTTCCCCGGGCGGGACGGCTTGTCGCTTTGTTGTGGCCATGACATTTGCCTGTCACGGCGGGCGAAGTCAACGAAGCGCCTGGCTTCGGACGAGATCCCCAGTCATACTTCTCTCTTAGTGGCTCTCTTACAGTCTCTTATAAGGCGCCGCGCCGGCGGTGCATGCGCCGGCTTCGTTGGCGTTGGTGTCAAACCGCAATGCGGCGGCAATAGGGCTCCGTGGCGGTGTTCGGCTTTGTTATCCCCATGCCGCCGCGGAAGTCGGCTACCGAAAATCGGCGCCGCAATCTTTCGTCGCAAAAAATTCAAAAAAGACCGAAATCGTTGTTGACACTTTGAACGCCTGCCGACTATATACGCCTCACCAACGAGGGCGGCGCGCCGCTGGCGACGAAGAAGTTCGCTTCTAGATCTGCCCTCTGCGAAATTCAAGAGAGCCGCGTGAGCGACACTCGAACGGCCCCGAAGCCAAAAG
>NZ_JBVVPX010000014.1:0-144109 GCF_055811375.1 Mesorhizobium sp. WSM4848 | reverse complement strand
ATTCTCAATGCAAAAGCACGCGATGCGCGCAAAGAGTTCGCAAATGCAACTTGACACCCCAGATAGTCGCTCATCCGACCGAGCGGAGCCTGTCCTCGGGCTTGCCGGAGGCAAGACCCGTGGGCTCGGCCACCTTCTCCCACAAGGGTGAGAAGGGGAAGGCGCGTCGCTAACGCCCCTCTCGGTACCACATCGAGCCCAATGCCAGAAGCAGCAGGCCGAGGCCGAGGAACCCGCCGAACAGCGGCACGCGCGAGACGGCCTTCAGCACGCTGTCGTCGGTGGTGCGCAGGCCGATCCAGTCGTTGCCGGCCGCCGCGCCCGTGGAGCGGACCGGGACGACCGAGGGCAGTGTGACGCCGCCGGCGAGGTTGCCAAGGGCCGAAGATGGCGCCAGCCGGCGCACGCTGCCGCCGGTGGCCTCGGCCGGGGCTTTCAGCCGGTTCTCGGTGGAGACGACGTCGGTGAATTCCGGTGCGTTGACCGGGCCGACATGGGCAAGCGCTTTCAGGTCGCCATTGCCGACCTGATAGAGGCCGATCTCGCTGGTCTCGATGCTGCCCAGGAAGACGCCGGGCTCGGCTCTCTCGAGCTTGACGGTCATCGCCTTGCCGGACGGGGTGATGATTTGCGCCGGGCCGGGATCGTCGCTCATCGTCTGGCGGCGGATTTCCAGCATCATGCCGCGGCCGTCGGCAGTCAGCCGCTCCTCCTCGAGTTCGGGCTCCTTCATCAGCCAGTGGGCGATGCGGCGATAGAGCTGGACATGCGGGCCGCCGCCCTCGAAGCCGCGCGCCCACAACCAACCCTGGTCTGACAAAAACATGCCGACGCGACCTTCACCCTTGCGGTCGAGCAGCAGCAGCGGACGGTTGTCGGCGCCCTTCATCACCGCCTCGCCCCCGGGGTTCTCGACGCCGATGGTGCGGAACCAGCGGCTCCAGTGCGGCGGCTCGGTGGCCGAGCCGTCAAGCCCGCGCGTCACCGGATGGCGCTGGCCGAGCTCGGTGAGGCGCGGATAAAAGGCCTTTTCGACGACTTCGCCGGTCGGCATCGCCGGCAGCGCCGACGTCAAAGGCGTGCGGGCGATGGAACTTTCGCCGGCATATTCGGGTCCTGCGGCGATCAGCAGCGCACCGCCCTTTTCGACATATTCGGCGATGTAGTCGTAATAGAGGATCGGCAGCACGTCGCGGTGCTGGTAGCGGTCGAAGATGATCAGGTCGAAATCCTTGATCTTCTCGACGAACAGTTCGCGCGTCGGGAAGGCGATCAGCGACAATTCATTGATCGGCGTGCCGTCCTGCTTTTCCGGCGGCCGCAGAATGGTGAAGTGGACAAGATCGACCGAGGCGTCGGATTTCAGCAAATTGCGCCAGGTGCGTTCGCCGGCATGCGGTTCGCCGGAGACCAGCAGCACGCGCAAATTCTCGCGGATGCCGTCGATCAGCGCGATGGCGCGGTTGTTGGTGTCGGTGAGTTCGTCAGGCTCGGGATCGATGGCGAGCTCGACGATGTTGCGGCCGGCGCCGGGAATGGTCACCTGCAGCGGCATGGCCTGGCCGATGGTGGCGCGCTCGACCGAAACCTGCTCGCCATTGACCGAGACGCGCACATCGACCGAGCCGGCCTCGTTGTTGGTGCCGATGACGCGATAGGTCATTTCGAGCGGCTTGCCGACCAGGCCGAAGCGCGGCGCATTCTCGAAGCGGATGCGGCGATCCTTCTCCTGGTCGTTGCCGGTGATCAGCGCGTGTAGCGGCGCGTTGAAGTCGGGCGTGCCGCCCGGGGCGTCATGCACCTCGCCGTCGGTGATCATGACGGCGCCGCCGATGCGCGAAGGCGGCACGTCGCGGAAAGCGCTCTCAAGCGCCCCGAAAAGCCGCGTTTCGGTGCGCTCCTCGGCGGCTTCCGACTTGCCGGCCTCGACGACGCGGACGTCGAACTGCTTGAAGCGGCCGAGGCGCTGCTGAAGCCCGGCCAGCGCCTCGTCGGTCTGCTTGGTGCGCTCGCCAATGTCCTGGCTCTGGCTGCGGTCGACGACGACGGCGACGACGCTTTTCAGCGCCTCGCGCTCTTCGTCGAGCAACACCGGGTTGAGCAGGGCCGCAGTCAGCGCCAGCAGCGCGGCAAAACGGAAGACCGCGCCGCGCTGGCGGAACCACAAGCCGACCAATGCCAGCAGCAACAGCGGCACCAGCACCAGGCCGAGCAGCGGCCAGGAGATGAGCGGTTCGAAGGCGAGCGACAAGTTCATGGCTTACTGCCCCAGCCGTTCGAGCAGCACCGGCACATGCACCTGATCGGATTTGTAGTTGCCGGTCAGCATGTACATCATGATGTTGACGCCGGCGCGCAGCGCATAGATGCGCTGCATCGGATCCGACGGCACGGTCGGCAAAAGCGGGTCGCCATTCTCGTCGACCGCCCAGGCGCCGGCGAAATCATTGGCGGTGATCATGATCGGCGAGACGCCGTCGCCGGTGCGTACCGGGCGGTTCTCGGTGTTGCTGGCTTCGAGCGACGCCGCGACCCAGAGCGGGCCGCCGGCGAAGCGTCCGGGAAACTCAGGCAGGATGTAGAAGGATTTGGTCAGCACATGGTCCTCCGGCAACGGCTCCAGCGCCGGCACGTTGAGGTTGCCGAGGATGTCGCGCAGCCGCTCCGTCGCCGGGCTGGCCTGCTCCGCGCCGATGCCGGTGGCGAACTGGTCGCGCGTGTCGAACAGCACCGTGCCGCCCTGCTGCATATAGGCGTCGACCCGGGCAATCGCGGCTTGGCTCGGCATCGGTGCGGCAGGGTCGATCGGCCAGTAGATCAGCGGATAGAAGGCAAGCTGGTCCTTCGAGATATCGACGCTGGCCGGCGCCCCCGGCTCGAGCGCGGTCTTCTCGATCAGGAAGCGCGTCAGGCCCTCAAGCCCGGCTTGGCTGATCGAATCGACGTTCCGGTCGCCGGTCTGCACATAGCCAATCCGGGTTTTCGAAATGTCCTCGATCGCCCGCTCATCACCAGGTTTGGCATCGTCGGCGCGGGCGATGTCGGTGTGGCCGACCAGGGCGCCGAGCGCTATCAGCAGGGCGGCGGTGGTTGCGGCAGCCGTGCCGGCGCGGCGCGGCCGGCGCGATAACAGGCCGCCCATCCAGAACACCGCCAGCGTGTCGAGCACCATCAGCAGGAGAGCTGCCGCCACCAGCGGGCCCTTCAAATTGTGCGATTCGTCGAAAGCATACTGGATGGTGGTGACCGGCACGGTGATCTGAGGACGCACCAACGGTGCCAAGCTGCTTTCGGCATTGAGCAGATTGTGGGCGATGACGCCGGTGTCGGAGCCGTACAGGCCGGGCGGATTCTCGAACGTCACCGGCAGCGGGCCGGCACCCGGCACCAGCGGCCGTGCATCCGGCGTCGGCGGCACCAGCGTGCCATCGGCTGATATCATGCGGTACGGCGCCAGCGAGGCGCCGGCGGCTTCTGCATTGGCGACCGCCGCACCCTGGTTGCGCGACAGTTGCACGATGCGGCGCAGCATCTCGACGAAGCTGCCGGAGATCGGCAGGTTCGACCAGGTCGCCTCCGGCGTGACATGGAACAGGACGAGCGTGCCTTTGCCCTTCTTCATCCCGGTCACCAGCGGCGTGCCGTCGGCAAGTGTCGCCCAGCTGCGCTCGACGATATCGGGCGTCGGCTCGGCCAGCACCTGCCTGGAGACGGTGACCTCGGCGGGCGGAGCGAGATCGGCGAAGGGGCCGGTCTTCGGAAAATCGGTGACCGGCTGCGGCGTCGTCCACGACAGCGCGCCGCCGAGCGAGCGCTCACCGGTGCGCAGCCTGACCGGCAGCAGGTCGTCGTCATTGCCGGCGGCGACCAGCCGCGAGCCGGCGAACCGCACCAGCGTGCCGCCATTGTCGACCCAGTCGACCAGCCTTTGCCGAACCTGCTGCGGAATGGTGCCAACATCGGCCATGACGATCATCGCCGGCTTCTGGTCGAGGAGCTGCGGGATGGCGTCGGCAAGGTCGGCGCTCGACGGCTCGGCCAGATCGGCGAAGGGCTGCAGCGCGCGGCGGATGTAGTATAGCGGCGACAGAAGCGGCTGCGCCTGGTCGGCTTCGGCCTGCGACAGCAGTCCGACGCGGCGGCGCTTGGAACTCTCGTCGAGCACGCGGACGGCGCCGGCCTGCCGCTGACCGTCGAGCGCGATCGAGGCGAAGTCGTTGCGCAGCTCGAAAGGCACCGCCATCGTGCCGGTGGCGGTGGATTCGCCCGGTGAGAAGGTCAGCGTGGCGTCGGCGATGCGGCGGCCCTTGTCGTCGAAGGCGCCGGCGGTCACCTGAGCCGGCGCCGGATCGCCCGGCGCGCGGATGGCGGTCAGCTCGAAGCCGTCCACCTGGTTGTCGGCGCCAGTCAGGCCGATCAGGCCAGGCCGGTCGGAGGCGGCCCAGACGACACGGGCGGCGTTCTTCGACAGAAGCCTGTTGAAGGCGGCCTCGTCGCCTTCCGCCGCCAGACCGTCGGCGAGCATGGCGACGCTGGCGCCCGGCAAGCTCTCCAGGGTTGCCGCAACGCGGGCATAGACGGCCGGGCGGTCGGTCGGGATCGGCCGCGGCTTTGCCGCGCGCAGCCGGTCGAGCGCGGTGGCGGCGTCGAACGGGCCGATCTCGGCATTCGGTTTTTCGGCGGTGAAGGCGATGATGACAGGCACGTCGTTGGAGCTGGCATCGGTGATCAGCCGTTCGGCAGTGGCGACGCGCTGGCCCCAGTCGGCGGCACTTGCCCAGTCATTGTCGATGACCAGCGCAAGAGCGGTGCCCTCGGCCGGCAGCCTTTCACGCGGGTTGAAGACAGGTTCGGCCAGCGCCGCAACGATAAGGGCCGCCATCAGCAGCCTGAGCAGCGTCAGCCACCACGGGCTCTGTTGCGGCGTCTCCTCGCGCTTCAGCACGCGGGCCAGGATCTTCAGCGGCGGGAAGACCTCAGTCTGCGGCTTGGGCGGGGTGAACCGCAAAAGCCACCAGATCACCGGCAGGGCCAGAAAGCCCCACAGCACCATCGGCGCCCCGAAGGAGAGCGGCAGCCAGCTCATGCGCGGATCCTCCCGGCTGAGCTGCCATCGACGGTCATCGCCATGTGGACACGCACCAGCGCATCGGAGGCGAGGCGGTCGGTGTGGTTGACGGTAAAGCTCCAGCCGAGGCGCTTGCACCAGTCGGTCAGTTCCTGGCGGCGGGCGATGTAAAGCAGTCGGTAGTCGTCGCCCAGTGTTTCGGCGCGGCCCGCGGTCAGCTTGTCGCCGGTCTCGGGATCGGTGAATTCGGTGCGGCCGGCATAGGGGAATCTCTCCTCGGCCGGGTCGGCGACCTCGATCAGATGGGCACGCACGCCGTGGCGGGCGAGCACGTCAAGCCAGGCGATGGTGTCCTCGACCGGATCGAGGAAGTCGCTGACGATGACGATGTCGCAGAAGCGGCGGATGGCGGACAGGTCGGGCTTTGCCGGCAGTTCGCCGGCATGGCTGAGTTGTGCTGCGATCCGCTCGGCGCCGTTGCGGGCGGTGAACGGATCGGTCAGCCCGGGCCAGGCGATGCGCTCGCCGCTGCGCGACAGAAGCTCGGCCATGGCCAGCGCCAGCACCAGCGCGCGGGACTCCTTCGAGACGGTGGCGCCGGTCGATTTGTAGAGCATGGAAGGCGAGGGATCTGCCCACAGCCACACCGTATGGGCGGCCTCCCATTCGCGGTCTCGCACATAGATGTGGTCGTCGCGGGCCGAGCGGCGCCAGTCGATGCGCGAGGAGTCGCCCTCGACATAGGGCCGGAACTGCCAGAAATTCTCGCCGATGCCGCGCTTGCGGCGGCCATGCCAGCCGGCGATCACCGTGTTGACGATGCGCCGCGCCTCGACCAGCAGGTCCGGCACCAGCGACGCCCGCAACCGGCCGCGGGCGAGCGCGTCACGCGTCGCCGCCGGTGCCTGGGCCTCGCCTATACGCGCCATCAGATGCCTTTTGCCAGTTTCGCCACCACGTCGCGCACGGTCGTGCCCTCGGCACGGGCGGCAAAGGTCAGCGCCATGCGGTGCTGCAGCACCGGCTCGGCCAGCGCTCTGATGTCGTCGATCGACGGCGCCAGCCGTCCGTCATAGAGGGCGCGGGCGCGGGCGCACAGTGTCAGCGACTGGCTGGCGCGCGGGCCCGGGCCCCAGGCGACGTGCTTGTCGGTCTCGGCATTGCCCTGGCCGGGGCGCGCCGAGCGCACCAACTGGAGGATCGCCTCGACGACACTTTCCGGCACCGGCATGCGGCGAATCAGGGTCTGGATCTCCTTCAGCCGCGCCGGCTGCAACACGTTCTGCGCCTTGGCGTCCTCGATGCCGGTGGTCTCCAGGAGGATGCGGCGCTCCGCCTCGATTTCCGGATAGAGGATGTCGACCTGCATCAGGAAACGGTCAAGCTGCGCCTCGGGCAGCGGATAGGTGCCCTCCTGCTCCAGCGGGTTCTGCGTCGCCAGCACGTGGAAGGGCGCCGGCAGGTCGTGACGGACACCGGCAATGGTGACGTGGTATTCCTGCATCGACTGCAGCAGCGCCGACTGGGTGCGCGGCGAGGCGCGGTTGATCTCGTCGGCCATCAGCAACTGCGCGAAGATCGGCCCGGAGATGAAGCGGAACGAGCGCTTGCCGAATTCGTCCTGCTCCATCACCTCGGAGCCGAGAATATCGGACGGCATCAGGTCGGGCGTGAACTGGATGCGGCTGGTATCGAGGCCGAGCACGATGCCTAGGGTCTCGACCAGCTTGGTCTTGGCGAGGCCGGGCACGCCGACCAGCAGCGCATGGCCGCCGGCCAGCAGCGCCACCAGCGTGCGTTCGACGACGCTTTCCTGGCCGAAGATGACGCGGCCGACGCCCTCGCGAACCCTGGAAATGTCGGCCAGCGCCGTCTCGGCCTGGGCGATCATATCCTTTTCGCTGATCGGGCTTTCCTTGATCATCACGCTCATGCAGCATCGATCCTTCTCGTTGGAAATACCGGCTTGCAGCTTCGACGCCACAGAGTGCCGCGATTCGGCCTCGCGTGGAGCCTGTCTTTGAACTTAAATCACTGACTTAGGCTGACAAGCGGAACAACAGTGACTATTTCGTGACCATGACAGAACGCGGCGACGATCGTGAAGGAAGTTTGACGACCGCGAACGAGGCGCGCGGTCTGGAGGCGCTGATCTCGCGTGCCGCCCGCGCTGGCAAAGGGCCGGCGCCGGTGGAGCGTTGGAATCCGGCGTTTTGCGGCGATCTCGACATCGAGATCAGAGAGGACGGCACCTGGTTCTACCAGGGCACGCCGATCGGCCGGATGCCGCTGGTGCAGCTGTTTTCCTCCGTGCTGCGCAAGGACGAAGACGGCAGGACCTATCTGGTGACGCCGGTGGAAAGGGTCGGCATCCGCGTCATCGATGCGCCCTTCATCGCCGTCGAGATGGATGTTTGCGGCACCGGCGCTGGCCAAGTCATCACCTTTCGTACCAATGTCGGCGATGTGGTCGAGGTCGGGCCGGAGCATCCGCTGCGCTTTGTCGACGAGGAGGCGACCGGCGGCCTGAAACCCTATGTGCTGGTGCGCGGACGGCTGGAGGCGCTGGTGGCGCGGCCGGTCATGTACGAATTGGTCGAGCATGGCGAGGAGATCGAGGTCGGCCGCCGAAGCATGTTTGCCGTCCGCTCGAAGGGCGCGGTCTATCCGATCATGCCGGCGGAAAAACTGCAGCGGCTGAGCGCATGATCGGGCCGCCAAATAGCCAGCGCAAGTCGGATTGGGGCAAGATGGACCAAGTGACGCTATGGACCAAGTGACGCCGGCACCGTTTACCGCAGCGGATTTTCGTGCCCGCGTCGCGGCGCAGCCGCTGGCGCATGCCGCCGACGATTATGGCGACCATCGATTCAACCCCGGCCATCCGCGTTTGAAGCTTGCGAAGGCGCTGCGCGATGCCGCCGTGCTGATCCCGGTGGTCGATCACGGACGCGACGCCACGGTTCTGCTGACCAAGCGGGCGGAAAAGCTGCGCAACCATTCGGGGCAGGTGGCCTTTCCCGGAGGCACGATCGATCCTGCCGACCCGAGCCCGGAGGCGGCGGCATTGCGCGAGACATTCGAGGAGATCGGGCTCAGCCAGGACCTGGTCGAGATCGTCGGCCGCATGCCCGATTACGTCTCCGGCAGCGGCTACCGGATCGCCCCGGTGCTGGGGATCGTGCGGCCGGATTTTTCACTGACGCTGAATTCCGAGGAGGTCGACGCCGCCTTCGAAGTGCCGCTGCGCTTTCTGATGGATCCGGCCAACCACGGCCGCGACAGCCGCATGTGGAACGATCTCGAATGGGTGTTCTACGAAATGCCCTACGACGGACAACGCATCTGGGGCGTCACCGCCGGCATCATCCGCACGCTCTATGAAAGGCTCTATACGTGAGCGGCCGGGTGTCGCTCGCGGGCAAAGCCGACTGGCTCGGGGAACGGCATTTGCAGCGGCTGCTGGCGGCTTTGGCGGATGGCGGCGAGGAGGCGCGCATCGCCGGCGGTGCGGTGCGCAATGCGCTCATCGGCCAGCCGGTCGCCGACGTCGATATCGCCACCACTTGCCTGCCTGATGAAACCATCCGCCGCGCCGAGGCGGCGGGTTTCAAGGCGGTGCCGACCGGCATCGAGCACGGCACCATCACGATTGTCGCCGGCGGCAAGCCGTTCGAGGTGACCACGCTGCGCGCCGACATCGAGACCGACGGCCGGCGGGCAAAAGTGTCGTTCGGGCGCGACTGGAAGGCCGATGCGGAACGGCGCGATTTCACCATCAACGCGCTCTATGCCGAGGCCGACGGCACGATCGTCGACCTGGTCGGCGGCATTGCCGATATCGAGGCGCGCCGGCTGCGCTTCATCGGCGATCCGGAGGCCCGGATACGCGAGGACTATCTGCGCATCCTGCGCTTTTTCCGCTTGTTCGCCTGGTATGGCGACGGCCGGCCGGATGCCGAAGGGCTGAAGGCTTGCGCCCGGCTCAAGGAGGGGCTTGGCCAACTCTCGGTCGAGCGCGTCTGGTCCGAACTGAAGAAGCTGCTGTCGGCCCCCGATCCGTCGCGCGCCATGCTGTGGATGCGCCAGGCGGGCGTGCTCACCAGCGTTCTGCCGGAGAGCGAGAAATGGGGCATCGATGCGATCCATGCGCTGACCAGGGCCGAGAAGGATCTCGGCTGGACGCCGGACCCGCTGCTCAGGCTGGAAGCGATCGTGCCGCCGGACGCAGCGCGGATGAAGACGCTCGCCGAGCGGTTGAGGTTCTCCGTCAGCGACGCCGGCCGTCTCAGGCAGTGGGCGCTGACAGCGCCCGTCGAGCCGAAGACGACCGAAGCGGAACTCGCAAAACGGCTCTATCGTGGCCACCGTCAAGGCATTGTCGATCGCTTGCGGCTGTCGCTCGCTTCCGCTCGAGTACGCGCCGTCGAGGACAACGACGCGCTGCTCGAGGCCGGCGGCCTCTCGCGGCTGCTGGGTTTCGCCGGAAAATGGAAAAAGCCCGAATTTCCGATCAAGGGCGCCGATCTGGCGAGGCTTGGCGCGTCGCCCGGGCCGAAACTCGGCGCAACCCTAAAGAATCTCGAAAACGAGTGGATCGAGTCCGGCTTTGCGCTGGATCGCGGCGCACTTCTCAAGCGCGCCGCAGAAGCACTCGAAACCTAATGCATGTCGCGCAAAAAGCGCGCGACGCGCTTTAGGCAAATCAGGCCGCGTCGCGAGCCTTTTCGATGCGCGAACGGATCGCTTCGATCATCGTCTCGCGAATGATCGTCTCGCCATGCGTCTCACGCATATGGTCGACGGCGCGCCGCATGACCTCGGCTTCCTCGTCGGCGCGCGTATGCCAGTCACAACCCGGAACCAGCGAACCGCAGTGGAATTCCTTCATCGGATTTCTCCCTTTTCCTCCTCGGAGCGCCGCATCTGCTCTGACACGGAAGCTCCAGCACCTTTGATCGACGCATGATTTCCGTCGGAATCCAGTTCGGTTTTCGGATCATGCGCTGGCCGAACCAGCATAACACGATCGGATGGTTTTGGTTGCCGCATAGATCCGAAAAAAGGCGGAGCATCGCTGCTCCGCCCTCTTGACGCTACCCCGGAGGCAAGACCTCGTCTTGCTCCAGCGGGCAGGGCATCACTTCACGATCCTGACTGCCTCGGCAATTTTGTGCTTGCCGCTCATGTCCCACGAAACGCGGACCTTTTCGCCGGCCTTCAGGCCAGGATTCTTGAAGGCCTTGGGCAGCGTAAAGGTAGCTCCGTTATCCAGAACGAGGCTCATCGCCGTTCCATCATAGGTCTTGATCGTGCCCGTGGTGTGCTTGATCGCTGCGAAGGCAGCGCCACCAGAGGCAAGAACGGCAGCAGCCGCAACCGACATAATAAGCTTGCGCATGGCATGCTCTCCTGGAAATGAAGGCACCCTTTGGGAAGGTGCCCCACTCAATTTTGGGCCGTCCGGTCGCGTCGGGTCGCGGTTCCAGGGAGGCGAGAACCGCCGGCGTTTCCCGGCCCGGAACGAAAAATAATCTTGCTTTTTCAAATGGATATTAGACTAAAAAGATATTCTGCGCGCCACATTCGCAGCCAGAATCGTGCGATTTGGACCTAATTGCGGCTCACGTCCGACTCACCGAGATTTTACGGCCATTTCACCTCTGGCGGCAGGCTGGACAGGATCGCGGCGACGTTGCCGCCGGTCTTCAGCCCGAAGATGGTGCCGCGATCGTGAAGCAAGTTGAATTCGACATAGCGGCCGCGGCGAATGAGCTGTTCTTCGCGGTCGCCGTCGGTCCAGTTGTCGTTGAAATTGGCCCGCACCAGATGCCCGTAGACGACGAGAAAAGTGCGCCCGACATCCTGGACGAAGTTGAAATCGGCGTTCCAGCCGCCTTTGTCTTCGTCCGAATGCAGCCAGTCGAAGAAGATGCCGCCGGTGCCGCGCGGTTCGTTGCGGTGCGGCAGATAGAAATACTCGTCGCACCAGGCCTTGAATTTCGCGTGGTCGGCGACGCCAGCGTGCTTCTCGCAGGCGAATTGCATGGCGCGGTGGAAGGCGACCGTGTCCGGGTCGTCCTGGGTTCGGCGACGGTCGAGCACCGGCGTCAGGTCGGCGCCGCCGCCGAACCACTGGCGCGAGGTGACCACCATGCGCGTGTTCATGTGCACCGCCGGCACGTTGGGGTTCCACGGATGGGCGATCAGCGAGATGCCGCTTGCCCAGAAGCGCGGGTCTTCCTCGGCGCCCGGCATCTGCTTCCTGAACTCCGGCGAGAACTCGCCATGGACCGTCGAGGTGTGGACGCCGACCTTCTCGAAGACGCGGCCACGCATCATCGACATGGTGCCGCCGCCGCCCTTGCCGGCGTCGCGCTCCCACGGCGTCTTTTCGAAGCGGCCGGGCGACCATGAGGCCTGCGGCCCCTGCAGGTCCTGTTCGATCTGCTCGAAGGCGGCGCAGATGCGCTCGCGCAACGTCTCGAACCACAGCCGCGCCCTCATCTTCTTCTGCTCGATGTCGGCCGGCAGCCCCGCCGGTATTTCGGGTCGTTGCAAATGCTGTCTCCGGTTGTGGGGCGTAGCCCGACAAATGACTCGTCTTTTCCGGCCGCGATCCCTAATCTCTTAGGTGCAAGGGTCAAGTGTGAATGGAGTTCTTTCGTGCGCACCCCGGCAAGACCGCCGCTGGATGGCCTGAAGAAGAGGCTCGACCGTTCGCGTGCCGAGCGCGAGCGCATGCCGCGCGACGGGTTTTTGCGCGAGACCTTCGTCCTGCCGCGCTCCGATGCGCGGCTCAAGGCGAAGGAATGGTTCGAGCGCTTTCCCAAGCAGGCCTACTGGACCGAGATCGAAAGCTGGTTCGAGCGGCCGGGCGACGTCATCGAATTCACCATCAGGCGATTGCCGGCAGCGGATTAGAACCTGACGGGACGTACCTTCCCCAGGGCAAATTGCCAAGGCCGGCGCCGCCCCTCATTGTCCTGCCGGACATTTCTCCCGGTATAGTGACGGGGAGAAATGACACCGTCGTCAAGGGTTTCGCCAATCAGCAACGCTGCAGAATTAGTGCCGAGGCTACGGCAGTGCCCCTTCTCCCCGTCACTATACGGGGAGAAGGTCCCGGCCGGGGGTTGAGGGGCAGCGCTGACGTAGCGATGTAGCGTCAGCGGGATGAAGGAACCACTAACCTTCTAGCCCCAGTCCCTTCCTTCGCCAGCCGGTCGCCCTTGTTCCGCAGTGGGCACTTGTCGATCGACATGCAGCCGCAGCCGATGCAGTCGGTCAGCCCGTCGCGCAGCTTCTTCAGCTGGGCAATCTTGCGATCGAGTTGGTCGCGCCAGGCGGTTGAAAGCACATTCCAGTCCTGGCGCGTCGGCGTGCGGCCTTCGGGCAGCGATGCCAACGCCTCGCCGATCTCGGCCAGCGAGATGCCGACCTCCTGTGCCACCTTGATGATCGCCACCCGCCGCAGCACGTCGCGGCCGTAGCGCCGCTGGTTGCCTGACGTGCGGTGGCTGCGGATCAATCCGCGCGCCTCGTAGAAATGCAGCGCCGACACTGCCACCCCGCTGCGCGTTGCCACCTGGCCGACCGTTAATTCCGTCACCGCAGCCATTCGAATTTTCCGCTTGACCTCAAGTTAAGTTGAGTTTGTAACGAAGAAACCCTTGATATGCAAACCGCAGGAGAAGGCGATGTGTGCCTGGGTAAGAGTGACAAGCGAGGATGCGGTCGTTGGCGAGAAAGCCGCCATAATCGCTGCGCCCGCTGCGCCACTGCAAATCCTATCCGAGCTGCCGGATCGCCTCGCCGGCCACCATGGCGACGGAAAGCGCGACGTTGATGCTGCGCGCGCCCGGCTGCATCGGGATGATCAGTCGCGCATCCGCCGCCTCGTGGACAGGATTCGGCACGCCTGCGGATTCACGGCCGTACAAAAGAATGTCGGCGTCGATGAAGGCGAAATCGGTGTAGGCGGTCGCGGCTCTGGTCGACAGCAGCACCAGCCGCCGCGCTTCGCCTCTGCGCCAGTTCTCGAAGGCGTGCCAGTCGACATGCCGGGTCAGAGCCGCCATTTCGAGATAGTCCATGCCGGCCCGTTTCAGCGCCCGGTCGGAGAGCGGGAAGCCGGCCGGTTCGATGATGTCGACGCCGAGGCCGAGGCAAGCCGCGAAGCGCAGGATTGTCCCGGTGTTGCCGGCGATATCCGGCTGGTAGAGCGCGATGCGGAGACGGTTGTTCATTTCCGCATCCTTCTAATAAGTGGCAGATCGGCCACAACAGGTTCGCGGTTTTGGAAATTGCTGGACCGGCGGGTGGTCATTTTCTGCGAAGTCGGTTATACGCCGGGCATTGTCAACCCGAACCGATGGAGGGGTAATTCATGATGATCATGCACATCCTGCGCCCCTCATGTGGGCTTACCAGCCTGCCGGCGGTTTCGGTTCGACGATTCTCCTGACCTTTTAGACTTCGATCGCACCGATTCTTAGCCGAAACCCTTTTTCGGTCTTCGAAGGAATCCTGCGATGTTTTTCAAGCTGTCGAAGGGGCTGAACGCCCCGCCTGAGCACGCTGCTGTTCAATCCCCGCCTTGGCTGGGCCCGTCTTGGCTGGCTCTGCCTTTCGCTGGCCATTCACCTGCGAACAGGCCGGATTTCTTCCCTATTTTCACATGGAGGATGGACTGATGTTCGATCCCTGCAAAATTCCCGGTTCAAGAAACCTGCACGAGCGCAGGATGGCGACCTCAGCGCTTTTGGTCGGCGAAACCTACTCGTCGGCGGTTCACGCCGAAACCCGCCGGCGCCCGCATCGCGGCATGCTGCCGGACGTCGATTTCTCGCGCGCGGTTCCCGACCGCAGCCGGCCGTCGCTGGTGCGCCGGATCATCAGGCTGATCCGCCCTGACGCAAAAACCGGCGCGAAACTCCGGGTCGTTGACACAGCGCTGTCAGGATCGTCAAACGAGCCTGTCGGCGAAAAGCCCGCGACATCCTATATTGGGCGAAGCAGGGTCGGCGGCCCGGGTGATTCCGGGATGCCGGTCCTTGCCGCCACGCGACCCCATGACGCTACCCAGGACGCTACGCGTGTCCAGGACGCCATGCGTCCCAGGGCGCTACACGCTTCCGCGCGGCGTGAGCGAAAACGAGCATGTGAGTACCAAGACAATGTTCCGCTGGTTTGAAAAAAGGCTCGATCCGTTCCCTGCCGAGGAGCCGGTCGAGCCGCCGAAGACGCTGATCGCCTTCTGCGTCCACTATACGCGCGGCGCCTGGCCCTACATCGCGATCGATGCGATGCTGGTGACGGCTATCGCCCTTGCCGAGGTGTGGATGTTCGGCTTCATGGGCCGGATCGTCGACTGGCTGTCGGTGCAGAATCGCGACACATTCCTGCAGACCGAGGGCTGGAAGCTCGCCGGCATGGCTTTCATCGTGGTGTTCGCGCTGCCGGCGACGGTCTGGTTCCATGCGCTGCTCAACCAGCAGACGCTGATGGGCAACTATCCGATGCGCATTCGCTGGCAGGTGCATCGCTATTTGCTCAAGCAGTCGATGGCCTTCTACCAGGACGAGTTCGCCGGGCGCATCGCGACCAAGCTGATGCAGACGGCGCTCGCCGTGCGCGAATGCGTCATCAAGCTCATCGACGTGCTCAACTATGTCGTGGTCTATTTCCTCGGCATGCTGTTGATTGTCGGCTCGGCCGACTGGCGGCTGGCGGCACCGCTTGCCGTCTGGCTTGCCGGCTATGTCCTGCTCCTGCGCTATTTCATCCCGCGATTGGGCAAGGTCGGCGAGGAGCAGGCCAACGCGCGGTCGACCATGACCGGCCGCGTCGTCGACAGCTACTCCAACATCCAGACGGTCAAGCTGTTCTCGCATGCGCGGCGCGAGGCGTCCTTCGCCCGGGAAGGCATGGCCGGCTTTCTCGATACGGTCTACCGGTCGATGCGGCTGGTGACGCAGCTCTACGGCTTGCTCTACGTCCTCAACTCACTGCTGTTGTTTTCGGTCACTGCGATCTCGCTGTGGCTGTGGCTCGGCCAGGTGGTGACGATCGGCGCCGTCGCCCTGGTCATAGGGCTCGTTCTTCGGCTCTGGGGCATGTCGCAATGGATCATGTGGGAGATGTCCACCCTGTTCGAGAATATTGGCACGGTGCAGGACGGCATCAGCTCGATCTCGCTGCCGCGCGTCGTCGAAGACAGGCCTGGCGCCAAGGACATTGTCGTGACCAGGGGCGAGATCCGTTTCGAGGACATCCGCTTCCACTACGGCAAGCAGAAAGGCATGATCGAAAGCCTGTCGCTGACGGTGAAGCCGGGCGAAAAGGTCGGCATCGTCGGCCGCTCGGGCGCCGGCAAGTCGACGCTGGTCAACCTTCTGTTGCGCTTCTACGACCTTGAAGCTGGCCGGATCCTGATCGACGGCCAGGACATCGCGGCGGTGACGCAGGATTCCCTGCGCGCCCAGATCGCCATGGTCACGCAGGACACCTCGCTGCTGCATCGCTCAGTGTGCGAGAACATCCTTTACGGCCGGCCGGACGCCAGCAACGAGATGCTGGTCGAGGCAGCACGCCGCGCCGAGGCGCTTGATTTCATATCAAAGCTTTCAGACGCCAGTGGCCGCACCGGTTTCGATGCGCATGTCGGCGATCGCGGCGTCAAATTGTCCGGCGGCCAGCGGCAACGCATCGCGATTGCCCGTGTTATGCTGAAGGACGCGCCGATCCTTATCCTCGACGAGGCGACGTCTGCGCTGGATTCGGAGGCCGAGGCGGCGATCCAGGAGAACCTTTACAAGCTCATGCAAGGCAAGACCGTCATCGCCATAGCGCACCGGCTCTCGACCATCGCGGCGATGGACCGGCTCGTCGTCATGGACAAGGGCCGCGTCATCGAGGAAGGCTCGCATGAGGAACTCGTCGCCAGCGGCGGGCTCTATGCGCAGCTTTGGCAGCGTCAGTCGGGCGGCTTCCTGCTCGACGAGGGTGCGGCCGCCAACGATGCCATCGTCAGGGGTCAAGCCGCAGAATGAGGGCAGCAGAATGATGGGCCCCAGAATGAAGGCCCCAGAATGATGGCACCAGAATGATGATTGCCGTCTATCGCTGGTTCGAGAACTGGGTCTATCCGTTCAGGGAGCCCGCGGGCCTTCGGCCACCGGTCAGCGTCAGCGGTTTCCTCTGGCACTATGTCGGCCAGGCGAAGGTCGCCTTCTTCGCCATGCTGGTCATCGGCGGCATTGCGCCGCTGGTCGAGGCTGGGCTGTTCTACTTCGTCGGCAGGCTGGTCGACATTCTCGACCAGATCCCCGGCGAGCGCAGCTGGGACGCGCTGTGGACCGCCGCCGGTCCCGAGCTTGTCTTCATGGCCGCCGTGGTGCTGATCGCCCGCACCATCG
Organism: Mesorhizobium sp. WSM4848; assembly: GCF_055811375.1. NCBI lineage: Bacteria > Pseudomonadati > Pseudomonadota > Alphaproteobacteria > Hyphomicrobiales > Phyllobacteriaceae > Mesorhizobium > Mesorhizobium sp. WSM4848. The sequence continues at coordinate 127,621 of NZ_JBVVPX010000014.1, read as the reverse complement.
TCGTCGGCCTGGCGGCGCTGGTGGACGAGCAGACGATCACCCCAGGCTTCTACAACCTGGTGCGGTGGCAGGCGCACCGCCATGTTTCGCGCCAGTCCTACGCCTTCTTCCAGAACGATTTCGCCGGGCGCATCGCGACAAAAGTCTGGCAGGCGGGGCAGGCGACCGGCGATTTGATGCAAAGCTTCATCGAGGTCGTCTGGTTCATGGTCGTCTATACGGTGACGACGCTGGTTCTGGTCGCCGGCCTCGATCTCAGGCTGGCGGTGCTGGTGGTGATCTGGATCACCGCCTTCGGCTGGCTGGCCAGGCGCTATCTGCCGGCGATCCGCAAGCACGCCGAGGCAACCGCCGAGGCCGGTTCGATGATCACCGGCCGCTTCGTCGATTCCTACTCGAACGTGCAGACGCTGAAGCTGTTCTCCGCCGACGGCGACGACCGTTACATCAGGAGCGGTTTCGACATCTATCTCGACGCGCTGCGCCCGTTCACCCGCAGGCTGACCGGCGTGCGCATGGCGCTGACGACGCTGTCGGGGATCATGATCACCGCGATCGCCTGTTTTGCCGTCTATCTCTGGATCGAAGGCTCGATCACTGTCGGCGCCGTCGCCTTCACGCTTTCGCTGGTGCTGCGGCTCAACATGCTGCTCGGCCGGCTGATGATGCAGCTCAACGGCATCCTGCGCAATCTCGGCGTGCTGGAAAACTCCAAGGCGCTGATCTCGCAGCCGCTCGGCCTGACCGATGCGCCCGACGCCAGGGAGCTTGTCGTGACCGGCGGCCGGATCGAAGTGAAGAACGTCGAGTTCCACTACGGCAAGGGGTTCGGCGTGCTCAACGGCATCGACCTTGTCGTGCGGCCGGGCGAGAAGGTCGGGCTGGTCGGGCCGTCCGGCGCCGGCAAGACGACGCTGGCCAATCTGATCCTGCGCCTCTACGACCTGGAGGGCGGCAAGATCACCATCGACGGCCAGGACGTCTCAAAGGTGACGCAGAATTCGCTGCGCGCCAACATCGGCGTCGTCAGCCAGGATACCGCGCTTTTCCACCGTTCCTTGCGCGACAACATCAAGCTCGGCATGCCGGAAGCAACCGACGCCGAGGTGATCGCGGCCGCGAAGAAGGCCGAGGCGCACGACTTCATCCTCGACTTGCGCGACAATCGCGATCGCCAGGGCTATGAGGCCTTTGTCGGCGAGCGCGGCGTGAAATTGTCTGGCGGCCAGCGCCAGCGCGTGGCCATCGCCCGCGTCTTCCTCAAGGACGCGCCGATCCTGATACTCGACGAGGCGACGTCGGCGCTCGATTCCGACATCGAGGCGGCCATCCAGGAAAATCTGGCGCGGCTGATGGAGAACAAGACTGTCATCGCCATCGCGCACCGGCTGTCGACCATCGCCGCACTCGATCGCCTGGTGGTGCTCGACGGCGGCCGCATCGTCGAGCAAGGCACGCATGACGAGCTGGTCGCGCTCGACGGGCTCTATGCGCGGCTGTGGAAGCGGCAGTCCGGCGGCTTCCTGTTCAACGAGGAGCGCGTGCTGGAGGAGACGCGGCCGGCGGAGTAGGGCCAGATTTCAGCAAAACCGGAGTGAATCAAGTCGGTGCGAATGCCATCGAATTTCGGACGGTCGGGGGCGCAGGAGAGCGCGCTCGACCTGCTCGGCCATGAAATCCTCGGCGAAAAGGCGGCGGCGCTCGGCCGCGCCGGCCGGCGCGTGGATGAGACGCTGGCGAGATTGCGTGAACATGGCAACGATGGCGAACATCGTGCCCGGCTGCTCAAGGACGCGGCCGAGGCAGTCCACGCCTACTTCATCCAGCGCGAATTGTGCGGCTTGCGCAAGCACGACGCGGTGATCCGGGAATACAATATTCCAAAAGCCGTGCTGGCCAGGCTCGGCGCGAAATAGATACCAGAGTTGAAATCTGACGCTTGGTACCGAAGACGAAATACCGATTTCGACCCGTTCCAGTCGTCCAGATTCGCTCGCGCTACGGAATAAGTTGACCCGATCCGGACTTTCCCCAGGCGCTCCGGCGGCTCGTTAGCGGACCTTCATCTGAACCAGCGCATGGCAGTGACCAGACGTTTCACTGATGTGACAAACCAATGCCTTTTCACGCGAGGCTGTCGGAATTTTTCGTCGAGGCGCTGGCGCGTGAATGCCTCGGCCACGGATTCGACGAAGACGCGCGTCTCGGCCAGCATCAATGGCTCAGGGGCCGCCCAAAGGATAGCGAGGGCTCTATTCACCTCAAGGTATCGAGTATTGCTTTAGCCTCTTTGAGGTCCGGTGTCGCAAAGCCTTCGGTGAACCCAGCATAAACCGGCGCTAGCAGATCGGAGGCGTCGGCATGCTTGCCCTCGTCGCGCCAGAGTCGGGCGAGACTGGTGGCAGCGCGTAGCTCCCAGGACTTCGCGGATTGACTCCGGGCGATCTGATCGCGCGCTGCAACGCGGCGCTTGCCTCGGCTGGTCTTCCGCCGTCCGGCAAAGCTGTCAGGAGCTGCCCCTGCAATCGATGCAGTTCGGCGGCCGGCCAGCACTGCCCTGTACGCTCGACCGCTGTCAGAGCCTCTCCCACTAAGTCGAGTGCCCGTCGCACGTCACCGGAGAGTGCGCAGGCGTCGGCAAGCAGGCTCAAAAAGAAAGGGCGCATCCGGCAAAACGTGCAGTGAGAACTTCGATCCGGGCAACAGCAATTGGATTCTTGGTGGCGGCCCTGAGCGCTTGCGTCAGCGCGCCGCCGCCGCCACCTCAGGACCAGATGTCCAGGACCCAGGTCGAGACGGCCCCGGCGGACCTTCAGCTGCTTTGCGCCAATGCGGCCGCCAAGGCGAGCGGCGTCGACAGCACCAAGATCCTTCCGGTTTCCTCGAACAAGATCGATTCCAAAACCTATCAGGTCGAACTCGATGCCAGCGGCAAGAAGACAAGCTGCCTTGTCGATACCGAAGGCAATGTCTTGTCCGTGAAGGAGGCTTAGGTCGGATCGCCCGCAGTGACAAAGCGGTCGACGACATGTATTTCCAGCGGGCCACCCAAGCGTATATCTGGGCGGGACGGCGGCCTGTCTGACCGTCAAAGGTTCGGAGCGGCTTGAGACAATTTGCCGGTCTCGGGAACAAATTTGGATCGACGACGTTTCTTCCAGTTAATGACGACGTTTCGCATACGGCAAACATTGCCACCAGCGAGGACGCGATCATGAGGTTCCTGTCAGGCATAGCGACCTCCCTGGTCGCCACTTTTGCACTTACGAGCACTGTTCCAGTTGATGCCGCACCGATCTTCGTGCCCAGGGCACAAAGCGCGCAGTCCGATGTCATCCAAATTCGAGATGGCTGGTACCGGGGTTATCGCGGCTACCGCCACTATCGTCCGGGATACCATAGGCACAACGACTTTTGGTTCCCCGCCGGCGCATTTGTCGCTGGAGCGCTGCTCGGCAGCATGATCGCCAACAACAACGGCTACTACGGCGGGTATTACCGAAGCGGCTTCTACGGCGATCCGTATTACGGCGGACCCTATTACGGCAGACCTTATTATGGCAGACCTTATTATGGCGGATCCTATTATGGCGGATCCTATTATGGCGGATCTTATTATGGCGAACCGTATTACCGCGACCGGTATTACCGCAACCGGTATTATGGCGACCGGTATTATGGCAATGGGTATCACTCAAACAGGTCCTATCGCCCATGCTCGCCCCGGGAAGCCGATTCCGGTAATTGCTACTAGCGCGGCCTGTCGCGACACATTCTACCGCCTATCGCGAATTTGACCTTGATGTGCCCACATGGCATCATGGAATGGTAGCTGGACTGCGAAGACAAGACTTCTTGCCGCGGTGGCCGATCCCTTCAACGTGTGGCTGGCAGCCTGCCTCAGTCGACTACCCTGCTGATTTACGTCTTGCGGTTGGGTGGGCATGAATTGAGCCCAACGAACCAGATTGGCGAGACGTCGATCTGCCTCTGTGTTCTATTCTCGAACGGTTTCGAGTGGAGGAGAAAATGGCCAACATCAAAGACACAGCTTTAGACATAAATGCGGCACCGCCGAGCGCTGAGCAACTGCGAATGGCTCTCCTAGAGGAGCAGATGGCGGAGGCAGACAAGCAGGAAAAGCTGCGGGCGAAAAAAAATCAGGAGCTCACGAAGTTCACAGAAAGTTTCCTCAAGGACCAGGTGAACGAGAATGAAATCGCGATGGTCCGCCGCCTGGTGATGAACGCTGTCAAAAACGGCAAGTACGAAGCACTAGTATATAGTTTTCCGTCGGCCCTTTGCACTGACAGCGGCCGAGCCATCAACAGCGCTGATCCGCAATGGCCCGAAACGCTCCAGGGCAAGGCCAAGCAGTTCTATGAGCGCTACCAGAAGAATGCGAAGCCGCAGGGTTACAAGCTTAAGGCCATGATTATTAACTTCCCCGGCGGAATCCCTGGCGACGTCGGCTTCTTCTTAAATTGGGAGCCCGAAACCAAATAGGAACCGGTAATGGTTCTGAACTGCGTGTATAGCTGGGTCAAAGCACGTTCGGCACCACGTTGCGCGGAGTTGCATCGTCCACGAAGTTGTCGGGCCGCTTCTGGCGTTTGCTGAAGTTAGGTTTTTCGAACTCGACGCGCTCATAGGGGATGGAGCTCAGAATGTGCGAAATGCAGTTGATGCGCGCGCGCTTCTTGTCGTTTGACGGCACAATCCACCAGGGCGCATGCCTTGTGTCTGTTGCACGGATCATCTCGTCGTAAGCGCGGGTGTAATCCCACCAGCGGTTGTACGATTCGACATCCATCGGGCTCAGTTTCCACTGTCGAAGGGGGTCGTCGGCCCGCTGTCGGAAACGCCGCTCCTGTTCTTCCTCACTCACATCGAGGAAGTATTTGAGCAACGTTATGCCGCTTTCGACAAGGGTGGCTTCAAAACCTGGCGCCTGTTCGAGAAAGCGCCGCACCTGCTTCTCGCTACAGAAGCCCATGACGCGTTCAACGCCAGGACGGTTGTACCAGGAGCGGTCGAATATCACGATCTCGCCTCCGGCGGGCAGGTGCTGGACGTAGCGCTGAATGTAGATCTGGGTCTTCTCCCGATCGGTCGGAGCCGGCAGGGCGACGACGCGGAACACGCGTGGGCTGACGCGCTCGGTGATGCGCTTGATCACGCCGCCTTTCCCGGCGGCGTCACGGCCCTCGAAAATGATCAAGATGCGGGCACCAGACTTCTTTACCCAGGCCTGAAGGTGGGAAAGCTCGACCTGCAACCGGGCGAGTTCTTTCGTATATTTTTTTCCTCCCGATTTCGCTTCCTCCGCCGGTTCGGATATCGTAGCCGCCGCCCTGTCTCTATTCTTCTTACTCATGTCTTTCTCCACTCCACTGGCACGCAGCCATTAAAATGACAGTTGGGTGACAGCAGGAGAGTCCCTGAACTGTCACGCTTGGGCCTCGAACGCATGATACGCCTCTTCGGGAATTTCGAAGACCATGTCGGAGCCAATGCGCTCGATCACGCCGGCGCGAACAAGGATATCGCGCGCTTCGGCGTGAAGCTCCGCTACGCCAAGCCTGATCCCGCGATTGCGCAATTCGTCACATAGCTCCTCCAGCATTGCCGCTGCCGAGCTGTCGATCTGGGGAATTGCACTTGCATCAATCAGCAGCCAGCGTGTGTCGGCCGGCAATTCCTCGGCAATGGACCGCAGCCGCGATGCGACGTAGTCGGTGTTGAAGAACAGCAGGCTGCCTTGAATGAGGCATACGGCGAGGCCGGGTACCTGACGGGCCTCGGGCGTTCGATGCAATTTGTAGAAACCGTCATGGCCTGGAACACGGCCGAGCATAGCGTCGCGGGGAAACATCAGCTTGCGCAAAACATAGACCAGCGTCGCGCCGATCGCGATGACAACCCCGTTAAGGACGCCCAGACCGATCGGACCCCACATCGCAATGAGGGCGAAGACGAACTCCATGCGGCTGATGCGCCAAATCTGCCTAAGGGCGGCGAGATCTATCAGGCTGATTGCAGTAGCCGCAAGAATCGCCCCGAGCGCAGGGATCGGGATAATCCTTAGGGTCGGACCGAGAAACAGCAGTGTCGCGATCAGGGTCGCGGCAGCCACGATGCTCGTCACCTGCGAGCGTCCGCCAACGGTAAGGTTGACCGCCGTGCGCGAGTCGGAGGCCGTCACCGGGAAGGCGCCGAAAAGGCCCGCCCCTATGTTCGCAGCGCCAAATCCGATGAGTTCGCGGTTTGGATCGACCGGGTAGCCGCCTATTGCCCCAAAGCTGCGGGCCGTAATGATGCCGGCGCCGTAGCTCACGAGGAAGATCGCCGCGGCGCCGAGGGCCAATGTCTGGATCGGAAGGTCAGCGATCGCTGGCAACGACAACGAGGGCAACCCTGTCGGAATATCGCCGACTACGGCGATGCCGCGCCCTTCAAAGTCGAAAACGGCCGAAAGCACTACGGAGAGGACCACGACCAGCACTGGCCCGGGAACCGGAAAACGCATGGCCCGCGCGATCTGCAACAAACCGAACATCCCCAAGGCCAGCAGAAGAGACGGCCAATGTATCGATCCGGCCTTGCGCAGAAGTTCGAGGACCGGTGCGAGCAGGCCTTCCGCCTCGATCTTGACTCCGGTGAAGCGACCGATTTGGCCGATCAGGATCGAAAGCGAGATGCCGATGAAGAACCCCGTCAGGATGGGACGCGACAGGAAGGTTGCAAGAACGCCGAGCCGAAGCACCCACGCCGCCAGGCAAAACAAACCGACGCCAAGCGCGAGGATTGCTGCGATCGCAGTTCGGTCCACTTCGAGCCCGACTGGCACGCTCGCCGTAACCGCGACCAAAACCGCCGCAAGCACCGTCATCGTAGCCGCGTCCGGACCGACTATGAGCTGACGCGAGGGGCCAAAGATCGCGTAGGCAACCAGCGGCGCGATGCTCGCGTAGATGCCGGTCTCAGGCGGCAGGCCCGCTATCGCAGGATAGGCGATAGCACTGGGAAGCCCAACCGCGGCAACTGCAAGCCCGGCAGAGACATCGCTCCGCACCCAGCCCGGTTGATAACCGGAAAGGCTCGTAAGCACGGGAAGGCGCAAGCCCACCGGGTTGAATCCTTAGCTGGCATAGCTATTTTATTGGCTTCAGCTACTCTATAGCCTTGCACCGGGCCTGACAACACTCGGCCATGAGCGAGATCGAGCTAAAATTTCTCCTCGACGAACTGACCTCGAGCGAGCTTTGGGGGTGCGCGAAGGCGTTGAAGCTGGTTACTGGCCGCCCGAAAACCAGGACGCTCAGAAGCATCTATCTCGACACCCCTGATCATGCGCTGAAGAAGGCAGGAATTGCGCTCAGACTCCGGCGCGACGGGCGGCGATGGATACAGACTGTCAAGACCAGGGCCGAGCTGCATGGCGGCCTCTCGCAGGTTGGCGAGGTGGAGAACCCGGCTCCGGGCGGGCGGCTGTGTCTCGAAGCGATTCCGGACGCAGCGGTCCGAGAGGAGGTCGTTCGCCGCGTGAACAGCGCGCCGCTTCAGCCGGTCTGCGAGACCGTGATCAGGCGCTCCGCCAGCGAACTTTCGCTTGACGACGGCACACGCGCGGAGTTGGCAATAGACATCGGCGAAATCCACGCCGGGGGGCGCTCGGCCGAGTTGCGTGAACTCGAGATCGAACTCATCGAGGGCAGCCTGGGCGGACTGTTCGACATTGCACATCTACTGTTTCCTGAGGGGGGCCTGAGGTTCTCCCGCCTTTCCAAGGCGGCGCGCGGCTATCTGCTCGCGGAACAGGGATGGATCGACCCGCCGCTCGCGCCCCGCAATGCCGAGGACCTTGCACTCGATCGGGCTCAGATCGCCGAGCAGGCGGCACGCGACGTCCTTCGCGAGTGCCTCGATCAGGTCGCCACGAATGTCGTGGTGATCCGGGAGCTGGACGATCCCGAAGGGCCGCACCAGTTGCGGATCGGCCTGCGCCGATTGCGAAGCGCGTTCTCTGTCTGCGCTTCCGTTCTGAAGAGCCCGGAAATGACGCGGCTCAGCATGGAAGCCCGCTGGCTTGGCCAGGAGGTCGGGCGTCTCAGGGATCTCGACGTGGTGGCGAACGATATCGTGCAGCGAGAGGCAGTGGCTCATCCGGATGAAGCCGGACTCTCCGCCCTTTCGCATGCGCTATCACAGCAAGCGGCGGAGCTGCGCGAGCCCCTTCGCAAACTTCTCGCCGCCGGGCGCGTACAGGCGTTCCTGATCGATCTGGCGCGGTTCGTGGAGACCCGAGGCTGGCTCGTTCCGCAGGATTTCGACCAGACCGGACGGCTGGCGGCGCCGGTCGCGGAGTTGGCCAGCCAAGCGCTCGGCAAGCGCTGGAAGAAAGTTGGCAAGCGTGCACGCGGACTTGAGACACTGACAGTGGAGCAGCGCCACGAGTTGCGGAAGGAGCTAAAAAAATTGCGCTATGCGGTCGAGTTCTTCTCTCCCTTGTACCCGGCCAAGCGTGTCGATCCATTCCTAAAACGCTTGAAGAAACTTCAGACGGTCTTCGGCGATCTGAACGATGCGGCGACCGTCAGAACCATGCTGTCGGGAGCGGAAGCGCCCGGCGCTGGTGATCCGGCCGCGCAACGCGCCATCGGATGGGTGATCGGAGCGAGTCAGGCGCGCGCCGAATTTGGCTGGGCTGGCGCAAAGGCCTTGTGGCGAAACCTCGAAGAGACCCGCGCCTTCTGGAAGTGACGGGCCCCGCTGGATGGAGATCGCTGGCCCGGCTTTGGCCTCCGGAAGACGCGGCGACTGTACACTTGACAGACCAAACTTTGGTTGATGGCGGTTCCCCGCAATCCTGCTAATATGCTTGGCGTCGCCAAGTGGAGTTTTGCTGTGGAAGCGGGCGAGATGCAGGCTATTGCCGACACCCTGATGCGGGTCGTGACGCCAGACATGACGCCCAAGCAATTGACCAAGGCGGCAATGAAAGCGCATCCGAACGCGTCAAAGAAGGATATCGCCTGCGCGGCGTTCTTCTCGATTATTGCAACCGCCGATCAGGACCACGGCAAGGTCAAGAACCTGCAGGCGTTCGCAATAGCCGAGCGCGTAGCCGGCGGCTCTTGATCGGGAGCATGGCGCTTGCGTCCAACCAATGCCGACCGAATAGCAATCCGCGAGCAACAGATTGAGCTTTGCCCCGACATGATTGCGTGGGAAGCGTCACACCATTGGGGCGATGCAGTCCAACTCGCGCATTTCTCGACTGATATCATCGAGGAATGCAAGCGCCTGATCGCCACGCTGCAGCTAGTCAGCGACGGGTTGCGGAACCTTGAACCAGTTCAGTGACTAATTCACTGGCCGCGTCCCGTGCCATCTTATGAACGGCGCATTCTTCCCGGTGATCTCCACCCGCGTACAGAGCCTGGCCCTGCCTCCGGAATTGGTACGTCGCAAAACTCAAACGGCTTCTGATACCCGACAAATCGAAGAGCCCGCATGGTCTTGCCGTCAGTCGTATGACCCTCCTGTCGTTGACCCTGGGCAGGACCACAAGATACACGCACGCAACACAGAATCCAAAGAACGTCGGCGCGCCGCCCCTCAGTAAGAAGTTGGTGTCGCTCGGGTCCGCATCCGCCCGTCTGGCTGTGTAAGGGTGAAGTGCCGGTCTGAGTCCTTAGTTGGGTGACGGACTTCTGCGCTGAGCCTAAACTTGCCAGATGACACTTTATGCGCGAAACTTGGTTTTCGAAGAGCCACTCATAGAGCAGATGTGGGAATAGCGTGGTTGTCCACACCACCGTCACAACCGGCATCAAAAATAACGGCGAGCAAAGTGGGGTCCAATCAAATGGCATATGTCGCGTCTTGGCGGAATCCTCGCGTGAAGGCGCGTGGTATGGTCATAAGAGCAACTTTCGCCGCCACTGCGTTATCGCAGTTAGCGGCCATCGCGCATGCCAGCGAGGGATCATTTGATGACTTTCCCTTCTTAGTACATTGCGAGGTTAGCGGCCTGCATCGTGCTTTCTATTTGTCCACAATTGGCCAAGACGGGGTTGCCGTCTATATTTCGCCAGACAGGCAGGCCGGCACCATAACTGTAAGCGGCAAGGCCGATCCGGTGGGTGGAGACGGGTCGGGAAGTTGCGCAGGAAAAACACTTGAGCAACTACGATCGACGGGTCAAGCATATGACTTGCAACACTGATCTTTGAGGGATGTAGTCTTATTCTTTGACCTACTATCTCAGCTAGGACACCGGCTGTGGCCGGCTGAATGCCCGGTCTTCGTACGTGCCTTCCTTCGAGCCAATGCTGCCTGTCTCGCGCCTGACAGAGTACATGGGATGATCAGCGAAGTTCCATCCGACCGCTCTTCACGGCAGGATCCCCAGTCATATTCACGCCCACCGAGAGGTGGCTCACGACCGAGCGCCAATGGGTGCCTAGTTTTGATTGAAACTCGTCGTATAGTGCTGGATGGCTCCCCGTACGCTGGAGAATAGAAGCTCGGGTCCTAGTCGATCGGCGAAGCCAGAGGCCCGGATGTATTCGAGTACGCTGGGGTTCAGCGCCACTATCCAACACGTCATTCCTTGCTCGGTTATGCGGCGTTCACCCTCCATTATCATCTGGAGGGCGGAATACTCGATGTCGAAGACCCGGCTCATGTCGAGCGCGACGACGCGCGGCTTCTGCTCGACGACCAGGGCCTGGATCTGATCCGCGACCCGTTGGGCATTGGCGAAGAAGAGCCGTCCCTCCGGCCGGAGGATAAGCAGGCCCTCGAATGTCTCATCGTCCGGGTGCTCGGGTGACAACGGACGGATTACGTCGGTGCCCCGCTTGCGGCCGATCACGTAGACATTTGGGTTGGCCGACTGACTCGCCAAGCCAACAAGCGACAGAACGATCGCCACGACGATGCCCTGCAGTGTGCCGAAGGCAAGTACGCCAAGGAAGGCCGCCAGCGCCCATCGAAACTCCATTCGCCGTACCTTGCGGATCGACACGAACTCGGCCGGCTTGATCAGTCCGATCGAGTAGACGATCACGATTGCCGCCAGCACAGCCTGAGGCAACAGGCTGAGCAGCGGGGCCAGGAGCAGCATGGTGGCCGCCGCGGCACAGGCCGTGACGAGAGATGCCTTCTGCGTTTGTCCTCCGACCGCGCGGACCACGGCAGTCTGGGAAGTACCACCGCCCGCCGGCATGGCGCCGAACAACGCACCCGCCAAGTTGGCGGCCCCTGTTGCAAGAAGCTCGCGGTCGGCCTTGATGAGCGGCTCGGCGGGGGCGGCGAAGGCTCGCCCGGCGGCGATCGATTCAGTGAAGCTCATCAATGCGATGCCGAGCGCGCCCGGCAAGAGTTGCTGGACGAGGCTGAGAGTCGGTAGGGTGATCGACGGGAGCGACTGTGGGATGAACCCCACAATCGCGACGCCCACAGAATCCAAACCGACGAACCATGAGAGCCCAATCCCCGCGCTCACCGCTACGAGGGGAGCCGGCGAATGGGGCCAGAGCCGCTCCATCGCCAACAGCGCCAGTATTGCCGCGATGGCGATGGTCAGAGTGAGCAGCGACGTGTTGGGTAAATGGTGCGCCACACTCAGAATGTCGCGGAGGAAGCCTTCCTTCGCAATGTGCACGCCGAGCAGCTTCGGCACCTGATCGAGTACGATCACAAGACCGATACCGGCCTTGAAGCCGGTCAGAACGGGAGACGAAATGAAATTGGCGACGAACCCGAGGCGAAGCACTGAGGCCCCGATCAGCAGGGCTCCGGTCAGCGCGGTGAGCGTCGCAGTTGCCGTGATCAGCTTATCCGGATCACCGTCCGGAACTGCGAGCCCGAGCTGTGTCCCAGTGAGGATCGCAAGGGTGGTCGTAGAGCTTACACTCAGGACGCGCGATGTGCCAAGCAACGCGTAGACGATCATCGGCACGAAGGCCGTGTAAAGTCCGACACTCACCGGCAGGCCCGCAACCGTCGCGTAGGCCATCGCCTTTGGCAGGACGACGGCTGCGGCCGTCAGGCCTGCGACCACGTCGAGGCGTTGGATTGCAACAATCGAGGGCTTTTTCACGCCGCGTTGCCAGCGCTCGTCAATCGAGCGACCTTGCCGATGTCAGTTATGGGTTCTCAACCTAGTCTAGCCAGGGCGTAACTCCTCGGCAAGGAAGGTACTTAACTGTATCCTACTCCAGGAATTTCGGTTCAGTCTGGCGACGCAGCGATGGTAGGTTCCGATGACCTCGCGCATGTCCTCCGGATCCAGGCGGCCTGCGAGTGCCGTCGAGCCGACGACGTCAACGAACATGACCGTTAGCTGCCGCCGCTCAGCCTCTGGAAGCGGCGGGGCTGTCCCTGAGATCGCCGCCAGGGATCGCGTGGTCGAGGTGGCCGCTGTATCCGAATTCGCGCGCAGGGCGGCGATAGCGGCGAGCAGCTTGCGGCGATGACCAATCGGTGTGACCCCGAGCGCCACGAGATCGTCGGCCGTGAGCTGGGGAAGCGTTTCAGCTTCAATGTCGTTGTCGCGAAAAGCCCGCTCGTATTGCTGCAGACCGAGGCTCCGTAGCCATTTCGCGATATCCACGCCCCTTCTCTTCGGCTGCGGGGGGCTGCCCTGTTCTCCCAACTGTATCCCAAATCGATGGAGTAGGCGGAATCTCTTTGGAAGAGGCCGCTGAAACGGAGATATCGGCGTGGAACGGGTGGCCTGACGACGAGCATCGCGCTTCTCAAAGGATGCCTGCTCTGAGGTCAGGACTTGCCCATGCTCTTGCCTCGGGGAAGGTCAGCTTCGGAGAAGCGCCGGCAATGTCAAGAAATGCAAAACTTTGCAACACAGCCCAATTTTGCAACGGAACCCGACAGAATGCCTCTCCCAACCATCAACCGACGGTTAAACTGACTAGGTGTGTCTTTCCTGCACTAGCTGCGGTGTAGTCCCCCGTTAGTTTGCGTGTTGTACCTTGAACCGATTCGCCCGAGGGGAATATGTGATGAGCAGAATTCTAATCGCAGTGGTCGCGGCGCTCGCCGTCGCCAGCCTAAGCGGCTGCGCAAATATGGACATCGGCAAAGGGAAGGGGAAGGCTCCGCCGCCTGTCGTCGTCGAAGAGCCTGCACCGGCGCCCGTGTACAAGTAAACCGGCCTAGGTCGGGACGGGGAAAGGGCCGCTGGCCTTTCCCCGTCAGCCAGCAATCCGGATCGGGCGACTCTTCGGCTCGGTCGTGAGGTCAGCAGTGGTGGGCAGGACCCGCTTTTTGATCTGCGCTCCTCGGAGTTCGGGAATGAAATGACGCTTGTAAGTGGCCGTTCACTGTCCGTGGCCTTGCTCGCGCTCGCGGCGGCATCATGCCAATCGCAATCGCAGGATAAACCTCAACTGAATTTCACGTCCGATGAACGGACCCTAGCGGCTGCCGGGGCGCCGACGAGCACAGTGAATTCAGCAGAAGGCCGGTACTTCATCGAGTTCCGCTCCCGCTACGCCTATACATACGGGCACTCCTTCGTGATTTTCGGGCGCATGGACAAATCGGGAAAGATGATCAATGCCGAAGTCGCCGGGCTCGCGCCGAAATCCAACGATCCCAATATCTATATGCTCGGCCATCTCGCGCCGGTGCCGGCCTCGACCGGATGGACCGACGGCGATCTGGAAATCGCCTACCGGTCGGCGAGCTGGACAGTTCCGCTTACCGAACCTGAATACACGAGGGTCGTGGCATATATACGCAAGCTGCAGGCCAAGTCGCCGCTCTGGCACGCGTCGCTCTACAATTGCAACGCCTTCGTGGCCGACATCGCAAGCTTCATGGGCTACAAGACGCCAGGTATCTGGCTTATGCCGCGTGATTTCATCACAAAGCTTCGACAGATGAATGGCGGGCCGAATGCGATCGGCTATACCGGCCCGCCGGGGGTTGAATCCGGAAATGCCCCCGCCGCAACGGCCCTCCGTTAGCAGATCGAGAATGTCGAGGCGGCCGCGCCTCCTCAAGACGTCCATACCGCCGAAAGGACGCCGGTGAGCTAGATTGAGCATGGAAGCGAGTTCAGTCGGCGAGATCATATGGGTGCTCGGGATCGTCGGCTGGTATGTGATTCGATATCCTTTCGAGCACCGGGCCAAGCGCGTGCGAGTCGTAACCAATCGCCGCTCGCCTTCCGAAATCGTCGGATCCAGGTAGGTCGCTACTTATACTTGGTTGGATGCTAGACTAGGCATGCCCTGCCCTATAATCTCAAGAGCCACGCCTCTACCTTCCCTTTGCCCCTGACTTCGATAGCGCCGCGCGGCTCGAAGACGAACTCATCCTTGAGCTGCTCGTAGACCGCACGCGTCACCTGAACAGAGTCGGGGATTCCTCCCGATTCCATCCGGCTCGCAAGGTTCACAGTGTCGCCCCATAAGTCGTAAATGTACTTGCTCTTCCCAATGACGCCGGCGACGACGGGACCGCTGTTGACGCCGACCCTGATCTTCATTGGGATATTGTGCTCCATGGCATGCTCGCGTGTGATGTGGACCATGCGTATAGCCATGCGCACCATGCGTTGGGCGTGGTTGGCCACCGGCACCGGTAGGCCGCATACTGCCATATAGGCGTCGCCCACGGTCTTGATCTTCTCAATACCGAGATCCTGGGCGGCGGCGTCGAAGCGCGTGAACAGCCCATTGAGAAACGTCACGACCTCGTGCGGCGGCATCTCCGATGTCAATGCGGTGAAGCCGACTATGTCAGCGAAGGCAACGGTGACCTCCGCGAAGCCGTCGGCGATCCCCTCCTCGCCACCGCGCAGCCGGTTGGCGATCGGCGCCGGCAGGACGTTCAGAAGCAGCGCCTCGTTCTCGCGATTCTTGTTTTCGATTGCGACATTCTTCTGGTGCAGCTCCTCGACCATGCTGTTGAAGGCCGAGCAGAGCTGACCAATCTCGTCGCGCGTGCGGACAGGCACGCTGGTCCCATAGTCGCCGGCAGCGAAGCGCATCACCCCGGCAGTGAGCTCGCGCAGCGGTCCGAGCATCGCGCGCGAAAGCCACGCTGCGGTCGCGACCACCACCAGCAGCGCAAGTCCCCCAACGACCAGCAGATTTTGGCGGAGCTGGGCGATCGGCGCGAATGCTTCAGCGCTGTCGATCTTGGCAACGAGGGCCCACGTGACGCCGGGAATCGCGAGCGGACCCCATGAAGCTAGCGTCGGAACGCCGCGGTAGCCGATGATCTCGCCTGTACCCTCGACACCGGCCAGCGCAGCCCGGGTGGCGTGGGTGTCGATGCGCTGATGCAGCACCGGCGTTCCGTAACGCTGAATGGTGGCGATCTCCTCGTCCGAGGTGCCGACGGACTTGAGTTCGGCGAAGTATTTTTCCCGATCCTCGTAGAACGTTCGTGGACCGGAGCGCACCAGATAATCAGGGCCTACCAGATAGGTCTCGCCCGTGTTCCCGAAGCCTTCCTGCCGCCAGCGGCGGCCGCCCGTGACGACGTTGTCGATCTCCTCGTTTGACAGTTGCGCGATCAGCACGCCGATGACGACGCCTTGGTCAACCACCGGTGCTCCCATGAAGGCGATCGGTGCGCCGTTCGATGGCGCGTATGGGGCGAAATCCTCCAGACAGATGGCCGACCTGTCGGGGCTTAGGGCGCAGCGGGCGACCACCTCGGCGACGCTTGAGCTGCGGTAGGGTCCGACTTGAAGAGAGGTCGTGAAATCCACCGCCTTCTCGACCGTGTAGATCAGGCGGCCTGATTTGACGTCGGCCACCATTAAATCGAAGAAGCCGACCGTTGCGGCCGCGGCCCGGATCACGGGATGATACACCGCGTGCAGCCTGCTGTAGTCGCTGCCGTCACCAGCGTCGTCGAGAAGCTTGCGCCGCTCCTTCGGATGCGGATTGGCAACGATATAATGGTACTGCAGGTAGTAAGGAGCGGCGCCGACCGGCATATAGTCGGCCACAGCCGGCTCCCTGCCGAATACCCTTGTTATCCGAGGGAGAAAGTTGTCAGCGTACCAGTCGCTGACCTTCTGGCGCAATTCAGGTGACGCGCCTGACCGGTCGAGCTGGTCGACTGCGATACGGAACTCACGCGTTGCATCGACCACCATCTTGGAGGTGGAAAGGAGGCGCAGCTCGGCCTGGATTGTGCGAAAGTAGGTTTCGACCTGGCGCGACTTGGTCTGCCGGGCGGCCGTGAGCTGATCGAAGACTGCCTTTTCGAGGGCGTCGCGGGCGCTGAAATAACCGAGCACGCCGGTCACCAGGACCGCGATCGCGCCAAGCAGCGCGAGAATCGTAAACAGCTTTGCGGCCAAGCCCCAGCGCGCTGGGCGGGGTGAGCCGGTCACGTCGGTCGAAGACATGATCTAGTTCTAACAGATAACACGAAAGCCGGGCGAATTTCACGAATGATGTTAATTCGACGTCGACACAGTTCCCTGCTCGTTGCAGGCGTCGCCAAATGCATCGGAGCGCGCAGGTTCGGCGACGAGCCGACTTGGTGGCAAGGAATGCTCGGCGTCGAAATGCGTCCGAGGACAAGCGGGACATGCTGCGGCCCTACGGCGTGCTGCTCGCCGACCAGGGCCGGTCGACCGGCCAGATTGCCAGCGCACTCTTCATTTCGCCCAAGACGGTCGACCACCACTTGTCGCGCTCCTGGACAAGCTCGGCGCCAAGTCCCGCGGTGAGGCGGCCGCCCTTGCCCTTAACTTAGGTCTCATTCCCAAATGACCGAATTGCCACGGTGGCAGGTCAACGACGCGTCGCAGCAGTTTTCAGACATATGCAGCGTAGTCACAGTAGTCCGCTTTGGGTCGATGCTTTGGAAAAGCTCGATTGCGATGCCGCTTGCCCTTCTCGAAGGCGTAGCGGGTGCCCGCTTGGACAGCACATGCATCTTGGGGCAATTGGCGAGGATCTGCGGATTGGCCTCCATCATGTTGTTGCCGCCACTGTTGGTGTGGTCAGCCTCGCCATTCGTCTGAGGTTTTGGACTATGGCTGTCATCAGGAACTCGTCACGGTTCCGCTCGGGCCGCGCAATCGCATACGCTCGAAGCGGAGTGTGGTCTTCAGATGCGCGAACATCATCTCGATCTTCTTTCGCTCGTTGCGCGACTGCTCGAACTCGGGCGTATCTGCCAACTGACCGCGTGGTCGCGAGCGTCTTCATGGACGCTGCGCAGCACATCGCGCACCGGCGTTTTCAGACCCCAGCGGGTCTTGAGGTCACACAGGTGGCAGTCTCGTTTGCTGGCCCGGTAGTTCCGGTTCCCACCGCTCGCATTGTCCGCGCGCGGAACCGTGAAGTTGCGGCGATACTGCATGAGCAGATTGCCGGCGGGACAGGTGAACTGGTTCTGGTCCGGATCGAAGATGAAGTCAGCGCGGCTGAAGGTCCCGTCATCGCGCTGACTCTTGTCCCAGACCGGAATGTGCGGCGCGATGTTCTGATCGACGAGCCAGCCGAGGAACCTGCCATCGCCGTAGGCGGTATCGGCGGCGAGCCGCGACGCGGCACTACGGACGACCCGTCGATCGCGGGCGACCATGCCGTTTGGCTCAACGATGGGCCAACGCACGAGAAAGCGGCATGAGGATGATCAATCCGACGATCGCGACAACAATTACCATTACGACCACTTGTGGGTCGCTGAAGCTTTGGTTCGCGACCACGAGTGCAGCGGCAATGTTGCGCTCGCTAGTACCGAGCGCCATGACCCGTCTCGTGCCGGCCGGTCTCAGGACCGCCGAGCAACCAACGAATCCCAAAGCCCAATGCGATAAACAGAAGCCCTGCAAGAATTCCTCGTGTGCCGAAGACTTGTAGAACCTTGTCGATGTTCGCTGCAGTGATCAACAATATCAGCAGGATGAGGCTGATGTTGGAAATCCAGTCGAGCATGGGCTTCACCCGACTGGCCAATTCTTCGTATCGCGTCTTCAGGGCAAGTCCGATGGCGAGCGGGAGTAGCATCAGGAGGACGAGGGAACGAGCAATGTTCCACGGATCAACAGTGACCCCCGGGAGCAGCAAGGGCATGACGATAGGCAGGTAACCGACCGTGACAACCATCAGAAGCACCATAACGCCAACGGAGAACGCGAGGTTCCCCTTGGCAAGTTCGGCGAGCTTCGGCAAGAACGGCGCTCCCGCCGCGCATCCGAGCACCAACATCCCGACTGCGGGGGGGTTATCGAGCCAGAGCACCTTCGCCAAGGCAAGCGCGCCAAGGGGCATCAAGACGAAGTTGGCCAACAGTGCAAGCAGGACCAGACGGGCATTGCGCAGCGGTTCAACGATCTGCCGGATGGTGAGCGCCGAACCCATTGCCAGCATGCTTGAAACCACAAAACCAAGCATGGCCACAGTGACCGCTTTGTTCAACAAGTCCATCAGCATGGGCTGTCTCCGTATGGAGCCG
This sequence comes from Mesorhizobium sp. WSM4848, assembly GCF_055811375.1. Taxonomy (NCBI): domain Bacteria; kingdom Pseudomonadati; phylum Pseudomonadota; class Alphaproteobacteria; order Hyphomicrobiales; family Phyllobacteriaceae; genus Mesorhizobium; species Mesorhizobium sp. WSM4848. Next base: position 109,150 of record NZ_JBVVPX010000014.1, on the reverse strand, counting down.
CGTACGCGGTCAATGCCGTTGGCAATGACCGAGCGGCGCTTATTTCATCAGTGCGAGATTTCGCCAAAAGTTTGCCAGACTGTCCGTGCCGCCGAACAGGGTGGTGAAGTTCGTCGAGTCCACGAGCACGATGTCGCCGACGCGCTGCTGATTTGGCGGCATCCAGAGCAGGCAATTGAACTCCGTGTTGCCGGCTGCGGTGAAGGGATGCGGACGGTCGGGATCAATAGGCTGGCGCGCCAGCAAATGCACCGACTTGGTGTCCTTGGTGGCCAGCTCATAGTGCGGCAGGTGCGGATGGAAATTGAGTGTAGGGACGGTTTTTGAGCAGACCCAGCTTGTCAATGTCCCGAAAGGCTGTAAGCGGCGCGATCTCCTTCGTGCCTTTGACGAGCGCTGGCCTGAGACCCCACAGGTTATGCACTGGGACGTCGAGAGCCTTCATCAGCGAACGGGTGTATTGCCCGAAGCGTTGCTGGCGCGGCACAAGCGCGATCTGTGATGCGGCCCCAAGCGCGATGCGACGAACTCCGCCATCCAACCAGTAGGTACTGTGCGCAACGTGCGTAGACGCGTTTTACAGGGTCGCGTCGCGTGAAGGCAATTCCGTAGCCACGTCGGACTTGACGTCGGGATCGTCAGCGTCCGCTGTCAGGAAGAAATGCGTGAGACACCTTGCCCTGTGCACGAGGACGACCACGCCTCTAGTCGATGATGTGGTAGCCACCATCGACGTAGAGCGTCTCGCCAGTAATGAGGCGCGCGGCGTCGTGGGCAAGGAACGCTGTCGCCATGCCGACGTCGTCAATGCTGACAAGGCTGCGCGCTGGCGCCTTTGCTTTAGCTTTGTCGAGCAATTCATCGAACTCAGGGATCCCGGAAGCGGCTCGCGTCGCCAGCGGCCCAGGGGAAATGGCATGCACGCGAATACCCTTGGGACCGAGCTCGGCCGCCAGATAGCGCACTGCGCTTTCAAGTGCTGCTTTCGCCACGCCCATGATGTTGTAGTTTTCCACTACCATCTGGCTGCCGTAGTACGTCATCGTGAACAGCGTGCCGCCTTGTCTCATCAGCGGCTCCGCCAAATGCGCCATACGAATGAACGACCAGCAAGACACGTCCATGGTCGTGAGAAAACCTTCCCGCGGCGCATCGACCACGCGGCCCTGGAGTGTATCCTTCGGTGAGAAGGCGATCGAGTGGACGAGAAAATCGAGTTCGCCCCAGGCTTTCTCAATGCGCTCGAAGACCGCCTCTATCTGACCCGGCACACCGACGTCCAACGGCATCATGATCGGCGCTTCCAACTCCTGAGCAAGCGGTTCGACGTACTTTCTTGCCTTGTCATTCAGATAAGTGACAGCGAGCTCCGCACCCAGTGCGCGGAAAGCCTTGGCGCAGCCCCACGCGATTGATTGGTCATTCGCGATGCCAACGATGAGCCCCTTCTTGCCTTCAAGCAATTGCGCTTTTGCGACGGGAATCATGCGACGGGCCTTTCCTCCGTGGGCCTGCCGGCGGGCAAGCCTTACTTTGCGATCGACAGTAGTGGTTCTAGGGCGAACGCTCCGCACTGATACGCGTGCTTTCGCCCAGACCGTCCTTTTTGTCCGCCCCGATAAGTTCCAGTGTGAGACGCGCGATCATCAGTTCTTCGTCTGTCGGGACCGCGAACAGCGCAATACGGCTTGCCTCGCTCGAGATCACTAACTCTCCGGCTGTATTGGCGGCTTGATCCAGCTCGGCGCCAAGCCAGCCAAGTTTCTCGACTATGCGCGCCCGGATCTCGGCCGAGTTCTCGCCGATCCCTGCCGTGAATACGAAGGCGTCGAGACCACCCAGCGCTGCCGCCAACGTCCCTGCGTACAGGCCGATACGGTAAACGAAATAGTCCAATGCGAAGGCGGCGTAGGCATCATCGCTCTTCAGCAGGTCGCGAACGTCATTGCTGATTCCAGACAGCCCCTTCAGGCCGCATTCACGGTACAGCAAATCCTGCACCTGCGCCGCCGTCATGCCCTTTTCCGTAATGAGGTAGAGGATCACGCCCGGATCGATCTGTCCGCAGCGCGTTCCCATCGGTAGTCCGTCGAGCGCCGTAAATCCAAGCGTGCTTTCAACGCTGCGGCCTTCTGATAGCGCGCACATGGAGGCGCCGCTTCCGAGGTGCGCGATGATCACACGTCCGCTCGCGATATTGGGTGCAATCTCGCGCAGACGTCCGGAGACATACTCGTAGGACAGCCCGTGAAACCCGTACCGCCGCACCCCCTCCGCATAAAAGCGCTCAGGAATCGCATAGTGGTCGGCTAACGCGCTGTGGCCTCGATGGAATGCCGTGTCGAAGCAGGCAACTTGCGGCAGTTCCGGACGTCGCTCGAACAGGGCGCGGATAGGCGCCAGGTTATTCGGCTGGTGCAGCGGAGCAAGCGGGACGTAACGTTCAAGATTTCGTAGGACGTCCTCGTCCACCTGTATGGGCTCAGCATAGTCCGGCCCGCCATGAACGACGCGGTGGCCGACAGCGGTGAGTTTGAATCCCTGCGTCTTCCGCAGCCAGGTTCCCGCGACGTTTGTGGCGGCGGGAAGATCCGGGACATCGCCTGCGGAATAGGCTTGATCTACCAACGGCTTCTTGTCAGGCCCGATGGCAAGCAGTCGCGGTGATGTGCCGACGCCATCGATCTGACCCTTGACTTGCCTTTGCAGACCGCCCGACCCGTCAAATCCGAATACCTGGAACTTCAGACTCGAGGAGCCGGCATTGAGGACCAGGATCGCATCCATGGCTACGTTGCCGGCAAGGCTGCCGAGCGACGGCGCGCGTCGGCAAGGAGCACTGCGACTGCGCAGGAAGCCAGCCGCGTGCGAATGGAATCAGCCCGCGATGTGAGGATGATCGGGACGCGCGCGCCGAGCACGATGCCGGCGGCGTCCGCCTTGGCAAGGAAGGTTAAATTCTTGGCAAGCATGTTGCCGGCTTCGAGATCGGGGACCACCAGGATCTGCGCGCGCCCCGCCACGACGGACCGGATGCCCTTGATTCTAGTCGCCTCCGGGTCAATGGCGTTGTCGAAGGCGAGCGGACCATCCAGCACGCCGCCCGTGATCTGGCCGCGCTCGGCCATCTTGCACAGCGCCGCGGCCTCGATGGTTGACGGTATTTTCGAGGTGACGGTTTCCACGGCGGAAAGTATAGCGACACGCGGCTCGCCGAGACCGACCTGAGTGAAGAGATCGATGGCGTTCTGGATGATGTCGCGCTTGGCGTCGAGATCGGGAAAGATATTGATCGCCGCATCGGTGATGAACAATGTCTCGGCATAGGCTGGCACATCCATCACAAACACGTGGCTGATCCGCCGCGCCGTGCGCAACCCCGTTGCGGACGCGGTGACGGCCCGCATCAACTCATCGGTGTGGAGGCTGCCCTTCATCAGTAGCTCTCCCTTCGCCTCCTGGATCAGTTCAACACCCTTTGCGGCCGCGGCATCGCTGTGCGCCGCGTCGACAAGCTCGAAACGACCGATGTCGAGACTGTGTTCCTCCGCCACCGCGCGGATTTTGCGGCTCGGTCCCACCAGGATCGGTACGATCAGGCTTTCGTCGGCTGCCTCAACAGCGCCACGCAATGAAGTCTCGTCGCAAGGGTGCACGACGATGGTCTTCGTTGCCGGCACAAGCTTCGCGCGCGCAATCAAGCGCTCGTATTTTTCGTGAGCAGTTTCGGCTTGGTCTGAGTCAATCTGGACCAAAAGCTTGTCCTCCGAGACAGTCCTTTGAGGGCTTTCCCCGTCGCTAGGATACCTTGACCAGTCGGGCTGGCTTGATCGCTTTGCCCGACAGTTCGGAAACGGCCGCCTCCGCGTCGATGCCGAACAGGCCGATAATTCGCTGCCACCGCTCCGCCGCCTCCCCGGACATGTCACCGCGTGCACTGAGCACCTCGTGGAGCGCGGCGAGGCCCTGGCGGCGTGCTTCCTCGTCCGCAGGCAGCAGATTGGGAATGGCCCCAAGCGTGGCCTCTTGATCCATGAGCAGCATCAGAAATTGATCGCGTATAAGAGCCTTGAACTCGGCCAGCGTCATCTGCAGGCCGCCATCCTTCATTGCGCGCAGGCGGCGAATGGCAGCGAATCCCCGCTCGTCAGCGCCGCCACGCGCCGCGCCGACGTAAAGCAGGGCTCGCGCCATGCATTCGCGAAGGCCGCCCGAAGAAATGCGCGACCGCAGTTCCTCGATCCGGGATTGCAGGACTTGCCAATGGAGGTGGGTTTTTCCGGCCCTCCTTTGCGGACTATAATCCGCGGGATCTATGCCGACCGCAGCCTGTAGAGCCGGCGATCCATAGACCGACAGAAATGTAGACTCCGCAAACGCTTCGGTCATGTCGCGCCATGCGTCGAGGCCCGTTTCAATCTGCCTGGATACGGTCTGCTCCAGAGCGACGAAGGGATTCTCGGCCGCGATGGGTTTGCGATCGTCCCGAATCTGATCGGCCAATGCCTTGATCCAAGTCATAAGGGGATTCGTATCCGAGAAAATTTCGTACTGAAGTCGAAGCGGGTGGAACTGCCGCAGTTGATCGGCCGCCGCCTCCGGCATGAAGGCGCGAACGAACGGCTGGGCAAACGTCCGATATTGGGCAAGGTTGATCTCGGATACTCTGGCCGCCGTGGCGAACCGGCGTTCGTCTGCCGTATCATTCCCACCCAGGGCCCGTATGTCATCGAGTGTCCGCGCTTCGCAACGCATCACCCAATCACCGATGACGATGTCGGATCCCGCAGTCTCGTCAGTCTTTTCCTCAAACACCGCTTCGTATAATCCGGGCGGCAGCACATCGATGAGATCGATGTTGCTTGAGAACTCCCCGTGCTCCTTGCGGGCAACGCCCGCCGAAACGAAGATTCCCAAATGACCGACGGTTTCGTGAACCGTGTAGACGATCGTCTGTCCGTGCGAGCGGATCTCGCCCACGTCGTCGTAGAGATCGAGGATCCACCCGAGCGCCTGCTGCGGCGGTGTGATGTTGTCTCCCTTTGAACAGAACACGACGATCGGGGCCTGAATGTTGCGCAGGTCAATCGTGGCCCCGTCGGACGTTTTGATGCGGCCGGCCGCGAGGTTGTTCCCGATAAAAAGTTCGTCAACGATGAACTGGATTTCTTCAGCGTTCAGATTGACATGACCACCCCACCATCGCTCGAAACCCAGATATCGAGGCGCTTCGGTGTCGATCTTGGAATACAGATTGTATTGCTTGCTCCAAAGCGTGTTGGCCGGATTTTGGTTCTCGAAATTCTGCACCAGCCATGCGCCATCGAACTTGCCCGCGCCAAGATCGCTTGTCAGCGCCGTGAGCCAACTGCCGCCCAACAGTCCGCCAGAGTAGCGCATGGGATTCTTGCCATGCACTCCGGCCCAGTAGGAGAGCGGAGAGCCGGCTAGGATGATCGTTCCGAAGAGTTCGGGACGCAGGGCCGCGAGCATCATCATCGCCCAACCCGCCTGGCAGTTCCCAATCACGCAGGGCTTGCCATCGGCCTGCGGATGCAGCGCGATCACTTTTTCAAGGAAGATCGCCTCCGCCAGCGCAATATCTTCGATCGTCTGTCCGGGCACGGGTTCTGGCAGGAAGCCTACGAAATAACAGGGATGCCCGGCCTTGAAAGCGACGCCTATCTCGCTGTCTGCCTTGAAGCCTCCGATCCCCGGACCATGTCCAGCGCGCGGATCAACGACCACAAATGGACGACGGTCTTGACTGACAGTGGCGCCCGCCGGCGGAATGATGCGGACCAGAGCGTAGTTGACGGGCCGGTCGAGCGTGCGCCCGTCCATCACCACCGCGGTCTCGTAATTCAGGACGTGCGGCGCCTCCTTGGCCAGATGCTCGTGATACTGGTTGGCGCGCTTCCCCATGACATCCCAGAACAGAACGCTCCGCTGTGCCGCATCGACAAGATAGTTGAGCGCCGGAGCAAAGGGGGAGAACGGGTTGGCAAGGTCGCCGCCGGCGATCTGACTTCTGCGAGCGATCATGACCGTCTCCTGTGCAAACACTTGTGGAGTGGCTGATCCAGCCTAGAAGGAGCTTTTCCCAGCACGATACCCTCTGATAGGAGGCTCGGCCTGATTAGCACCGCGGCGGGTCAATGAGAACTATGCGGTGCCGGTGATGGCAGATTTGTGACGAAATCGCGGGCATCCTTGCCCATTTTGGTCTATACTAGCGTCCAAGTCGGCGTCGGATAAGCCGTATCGGTTCATCGTGCTCATATCCATGCCAACTGCGCAGTAACCGCGGCTTGGCAAGACCGTGTCAACGCGACCGGTCCCGTTCTGGAAGAGGAGCGAACGATGGCATCGACCGCAACGAAAATGAAAGGTCGTTCTGGCGAAATTTCGGCGGCGGCCGTTAGCGCCCTCTCGACCGACGAATTACAGGCGATGGACGCCTGCTGGCGGGCATCCAACTATCTGTCGGTTGGCCAGATCTATCTTCTCGACAACCCATTGTTGAAGGAGCCGCTGAAACGCGAGCACATCAAGCCTCGCCTGCTCGGCCACTGGGGCACGACGCCCGGTCTGAACATGCTCTATGTCCACCTAAACCGGGTCATCAAACGCGACGACCTCAACATGATCTACATCATCGGACCGGGACACGGCGGCCCTGCCCTGGTTGCTCACGCCTATCTGGAAGGTACCTACAGCGAGGTATACCCAAATATCAGCCAAGACGCGGAGGGTATGAAGAGACTGTTCAAGCAGTTCAGCTTTCCCGGTGGCATTCCCAGTCACGTTGCCCCGGAGACGCCCGGCAGCATTCATGAGGGCGGGGAACTCGGTTACGCCTTGAGCCACGCCTTTGGTGCGGCCTTCGACAACCCGGACCTGATCGTCGCCTGTGTCGTTGGCGACGGCGAAGCCGAGACCGGGCCTCTCGCGACTGGCTGGCATGGAAACAAATTCCTGAATCCGGCCCGCGATGGCTGCGTGCTGCCCATTCTTCACCTCAACGGGTACAAGATCGCCAACCCGTGCTTCTTAGCGCGCATTCCGAAGGACGAATTGCAAAAGTTTTTCGAGGGCATGGGCTATACGCCTTACTTCGTCGAGGGACACGACCCGGATGACGTCCACCAGCAGTTGGCTGACGCGCTGGACACCGCAGTGGCGGAAATCAAACAAATCTGGGCTGATGCCCGAAACAACGGCAACGTGAAACGCCCGGCTTGGCCGATGATCGTCTTCCGCACGCCGAAGGGTTGGACTTGCCCGCCGGAAATCGACGGCAAGAAGTGTGAAGACTATTGGCGCTCCCACCAGGTTCCCATGGGCGACATGGAAAAGCCGGCGCACATCCGGATTCTTGAAAAGTGGATGAAGAGCTACCGGCCTGACGAGCTGTTCGATGCAGATGGCCGGTTCAATTCCAAACTGGCATCACTGGCTCCGATGGGGCATCGCCGAATGAGCGACAATCCGCACGCCAATGGCGGTTTGAAGTTGCGCGACCTTAAGATGCCAGACTTCCGGGACTATGCAGTGGCGGTGCCCAGCCCAGGCGCAACCACGGTCGAGTCGGCACGGCTGATGGGCAAGTTTCTCCGGGATGTGATGAAATTGAATTTGGAAAGCAACAATTTCCGCCTGTTCAGCCCGGATGAAAACAACTCCAATCGTTGGCAGGACGTGTTGGAGGTTACCAACCGATGTTACATGGCCGAAATCTACCCGGAGGACGACCATTTGGCGCCAGATGGCCGCGTGATGGAGGTGCTCAGCGAACATCAGTGCCAAGGCTGGCTGGAGGGCTATCTATTAACCGGCCGGCATGGCTTCTTCTCCTGCTATGAAGCCTTCATCCACATCATCGACTCGATGTTCAACCAGCACGCCAAGTGGCTGAAGGTCTGCCACGAGATTCCCTGGCGCCGATCAATCGCATCGCTTAACTACTTCCTCAGCTCGCACGTCTGGCGCCAGGACCACAATGGCTTCAGCCATCAGGACCCGGGATTCCTCGATCATGTCGCCAATAAGAAAGCGGAAGTGATCCGGATCTATTTGCCGCCCGATGCCAACACCCTCCTGGCGGTGACCGATCACTGCCTGCGCAGTCGCAACTATGTCAATGTCGTGGTCGCCGGCAAGCAACCCGCGCCGCAATGGCTGACGATAGACCAAGCCGTCAAGCACTGCACTCAAGGTCTTGGCATTTGGGAGTGGGCCAGCAACGACAAGGGCAGCGAGCCCGACGTGGTGATGGCGTGTTGCGGCGATGTCCCGACCCTGGAGACGCTTGCTGCAGTGGCGTTGATCCGCGAGCACTTACCGGAATTAAAGGTGCGGGTGGTCAACGTGGTGAATCTGATGAAGCTGCAGCCGCCGGAAGAACATCCGCATGGCTTGCCGGGTCGCGATTTCGATGCGCTGTTTACCAAGAATAAGCCCATCATCTTTGCCTTCCACGGCTATCCCTGGCTAATCCACCGGCTGACCTATCGCCGAACCAACCACGACAACCTGCACGTCCGCGGCTACAAGGAAGAAGGCACGACCTCTACTCCCTTTGATATGGTAGTGTTGAACGACCTCGATCGTTTCCATCTGGTGGAGGACGTAATCGATCGCCTGCCGCAACTGGGCGCCCGCGCCGCTTACTTCAAGCAGGCTATTCACGAGAAGCTGATCGAACACAGACAGCACATCGAGAAGTATGGTGATGATCTGCCGGACGTCAGCGGTTGGAAATGGGGCTTGATGGACAAGGGCGGCGAGTCTCGACGGACATCAACGGAAAGCGACAATATTTGAGTTGAGCTGCAATCCAAATCAGTCTTTGAGGCGAACATGCCCGATGCCCCGGTAAACCTCGGTTAACGGAGCACTTACGCACTATGCCCGACACGCTGTCGACGGATGCCGAGCTTGATCGGTTGCCGACCGATCAAGACCTGGCGCGGTTGCAGTTCTCGACATTGCTGTACTATCTGCATGAGACGAACCCCGACAACGGGCTGGTACGCGACAAGACGGAACCGAATGCTCCGGCAAGCATCGCCGCAATCGGCATGGCGCTCGCGACAATTCCCGTCATTGTAGAACGAGGAATTCTTATCCGCGAATTCGCGGCAAAGATCGCCCGCAAACGATTGCGATACTTGACGGATTGTCCGCAGGGACCGGAGCCAAACACATCTGGTTACAAAGGCTTCTTCTATCATTTTCTGGATATCGAGACGGGTCGCCGCGTTTGGCAGTGCGAGTTGTCCACGATCGATTCCGCGTTCCTGTTTGCAGGCGCCCTAACCGTCGCTACCTATTTCGATCGCGACACTCCGGATGAAGCGGAAATCCGCCACCTCGCTACTACGCTGTATGAGCGTGCCGACTGGAACTGGGCCTGCAATGGCGGTCTTTCGCTGACGCATGGCTGGCGCCCGGAAAGCGGATTCATCCCGCATCGGTGGCGGGGTTACGATGAGGGCTTGCTACTCTACATCCTTGGCCTTGGCTCGCCGACCCACCCGTTGCACCCGCAGAGCTATGCCGCCTACACCTCAACCTACGAATGGAAGAAAATCTACGGCCGCGAGCTGCTTTATTCAGGCCCGCTCTTTACTCATCAGCTGTCGCACATGTGGGTGGACTTTCGCGGCATCCGCGATGCGTTCATGCGTCACCACGACAGCGACTATTTCGAGAACAGCCGGCAAGCAACTTTCGTGCAGCAGGAGTATGCAATTCGAAACCCGATGGAGTTCGCCGGCTATGGCCAACATTGCTGGGGGTTCACGGCCTGCGACGGGCCGGGCTGGATCACGCGAACGGTCAATGGCCTTGAGCGGCAGTTCTTCGATTATATTGCCCGCGGCGCTCCGTTCGGGCCCGACGACGGGACGGTCGCACCTTGGGTTGTCATAGCCTCGCTGCCATTCGCGCCAGAGATCGTTATCCCCACTGCCCGCAATTTTGCCCGGATGAATCTCGGCATGACACGGCTTTACGGATTCAAACCGTCCTTCAATCCGTCATTCACGATAGAAGAAAGTCCCACGGGATGGTGGGTGTCCCCGTACCACTTTGGGATCGACCAGGGACCGGTCGTGCTTATGATCGAAAACTACCGGACTGGCTTGCTCTGGAACCTCATGCGCCGCTGTTCGCCGGTGGTAGAGGGATTGCGTCGAGCTGGTTTCGCGGGAGGATGGCTGTAGCGCTGTAGGACAACATCAGGGCATGCGAGCACACTGAGCTGTCGGGTGCAGCGAGCGAGGCACACTTCAGCAGCGACGGGACTGCCGCCAACACGGTTGAGGCAGGCAATCCTGTTTGGGAAACCCGCTGACTTGTTGCGACATTCTTTCTCGTACTCTTGATCTCATCTGATCTTGCGCCTATAATTTCCTGTTCGGATAAAGGGTGCACGAGTACGACGGAGAGCAAACGGGAGGGCCCACGATGAACCACGATCTGGGGAGCATCGCAGCGGCGCTAGTCGCCGAGGGGAAGGGTATTCTGGCGGCGGACGAGACCGTGCCCACATTGACCAAGCGGTTCGATGCGCTCGGAATCCATTCCACCGAGCAAAGCCGGCGCACCTACCGTGAAATGCTCTTCACCTCCGCGGGCGCGTCCGAGTTCATCAGCGGCGTCATCATGCACGACGAGACCATCCGCCAGAAGAGTTCCGGCGGGACGCCGTTCACTCAGGTCCTCTCCAGCCAGGGGATCCTGCCCGGGATCAAGGTTGACACAGGCGCGAAGCCGCTTGCCGGCTCTCCCGAGGAGACAGTCACCGAAGGGCTCGACGGGCTCCGGGATCGCCTCTCCGAATACCGCGGCATGGGCGCCCGCTTCGCGAAGTGGCGGGCAGTCATACGCATTGCGGAGACGCTGCCGAGCGCCGCGTGCGTGAGTGCCAACGCACACGCCTTAGGGCGGTACGCCGCGCTTTGCCAGGAGCAGCAACTCGTGCCAATCGTTGAACCGGAGGTGTTGATGGAGGGATCGCACACGATCGAGCGCTGCGAGGATGTCACTGGCGTGGTCCTTAACGCCGTGTTCCGTGCCCTGTTCGAACAGCGTGTCGTGCTGGAGTTCATGCTGCTCAAGCCCAACATCGTGATCGCGGGTGAGGGCTACTCTCGTCCGGTTCCCTTGCGGGACGTCGCAGGCGCCACGCTCCGCTGCTTGCGCCGGCACGTGCCCGCGGCGGTCCCCGGCATCGTGTTCCTGTCGGGTGGTCAGAACGACCGGGCGGCCACCGCCCACCTCAACGCGATCAACCAACTGCCCGGGCCAAAGCCTTGGAAGATCAGTTTCTCCTACGGGCGCGCACTCCAGGATCCGGCGCTGGAGGCGTGGCATGGACGCGACGAGGAGCTGAAGATGGGCCAACAGGCCCTTTACCACCGGGCTCGCTGTAACGGCGCGGCTAGTCTTGGGACGTACACCGATGAGATGGAGGCGGCATAGGTGGGCTTTGGTAGTCCGCCGCATCACGACCAGCCGGGCGGTGGAGTATGGGCACAAGCCGCACTACCTCGAGGGAGCGAAGCTGAACGAGATGCCCCCATGCCTTTAGATATGTCCGTCGTGAACGACCTGACCCGCTTCCATGGGCCAGGCGACGTCATCGACCGGTTGCCGCGGCTGGCAGCTTGAGCCGCTTACTTCAAGCAGGCCATCCGTCACGATCTGATCGAGCACAGGGGGTACATCGCATTACACGGCGGCGACCTGACCGAAATCGCGGGCGGAGTGTCGGGACAAGCAACGGCCTTGGGAGCGCTGCGATCGACGGCGGCTGACAGCGTCTAAGCCAGGAGAGCTGGACGTGAACGTATTCGTGATCAGGCATGGGGAGACCGAGTGGAGCCTGAGCGGGCAACACACAGGTACAACAGATCTCCCCTTGACCGACAACGGACGACGACAGGCAGAACGGACGCGTCCGGTGTTGGCGCGGCAGACGTTCGCGCTCGTTCTCGTAAGCCCACTACAGCGCGCGCGGGAGACTTGTGAGTTGGTGGGTCTCGGCGCCGGCGCCATCGTCGACCCAAGCTTGATCGAGTGGGACTACGGCGAATACGAGGGGCTGACGCCCCAGCAAATCCAGGCGAAAAGACCGGGCTGGTTGATTTTCCGGGATGGATGCCCGGGGGGCGAGACGCCGAGGCAAGTTAGCGCGCGTGTGGATCAAGTCGTGACGCGGGCGCGGGCTGCGAACGGCGACGTTGCTCTGTTCGCGCATGGGCACGTGCTGCGCGTGCTTGCGGCGCGTTGGATCGGGCTTCCACCGCGAGCCGGACAACATTTTCTTCTGAATACCGGTACGTGGAGCGTTCTCACTTACTATCGGGAGATACCCGCAGTAAGGATCTGGAATGGACATGTCGCCGATTAGGCCGCGGGAAAGTTGTCGGCGGTGGTTGCAGTGACGATTGCCTTCGAAGCCGGTGTCGTCGTTTGAGTGGGAAAACGTTGATGGCAAAATCAATTCACGGCGATAGCGCGCCCGAGCCGACGAGACACAGTAGCGCTCCTGAATCGATGGATCCGGCCCCCACCGTCGCTTTGCTCTCTAACGGTCGCTACAGTGTCATGCTCACAGCTACAGGAGCCGGTTGGGGCACATGGAAGGACCTTGACGTTACCCGGTGGCGAGAGGATGTCACCCGCGATTGTTGGGGCCAGTTTTGCTACGTCCGAGACCAGGTGGACAACACTCCATGGTCCATCGGCAAGCAACCACTTTTCCGACCTCATAATATCTACACGCACACGTTTCATGGAGACAGGGCCGAGTTTCGCTGTCGAGCCGAAGACATCGAAATTTCCTGGAAAGTATGCGTCGCACCAGATGTCGACGCAGAAGTGCGGGCACTTACGATTGTCAACCATGGCAGGAAGGCACGAACCCTCGAACTAACCAGCTATTCCGAGGTCTGTCTGAACAATCGCCGCGCGGACAGAGCACATCCGACGTTTGCCAAGCTCTTCGTGGAAACGCAGTACGACGAGGCGACCGGCGCCTTGTTTGCGCGTCGCAGGCCGCGCGATGCGAAAGAAAAACCGATCTGGGCGGTTCATGTTTCGTCGTCGAGTCAACAGGTCGGCCAAGTGGTCGAGTATGAGACTGATCGACGCAAATTCCTTGGACGCGGCCGCACGGCAGAAAATCCCACCATATTTGACGCGGGGGCAGCTCTATCCGGCACGACCGGCCCGGTTCTCGATCCCGTCTTCTGCCTGCGAAGGACGGTCCATCTGGAAGCGGGTGATACGGCGCGCGTAGCCTTTGTGACGGGCGCCGGCGACAACCATCAGGCGGTCCGCGCGATTGCAGAGCGATTCTCACGTATCGATGCCGTCGATAAGACGTTCCGCGAGGCATCGGAAACTTATCAAGCTGAGCTTCACGACCTAAAGCTGACTCTCGACAAGGTCTCTTTGTTTAATCGCCTGGTTGGAAGTATCGCATTTGCAAATCCGGCTTTGCGGCAGGCGACGGCGTTCAAGAAAAATCACTTCTTCGATCGCGCAGCTCTTTGGTCGCACGGGATATCCGGTGACCTTCCGATCGTGCTGGTTCGCATCGAAGGCAACGGGGATAAGACGCTCGTTCGCGAAGTGACAAAGGGGCACGGGTTTATCCGCCGCAGAGGTTTGCAATTTGACCTTGTGTTGCTTGATACACGCGGCGCCAGTAGCGCAAAGCAATTGGTCAAGAGACTGCAAGCCGGAAAGGCAGCCGAAACGCTAGGCAAACCAGGAGGAATCTTCGTCTTGTCGGCGGGCACGGCCTCAGACGATCAAATCACAGCGATCGCCGCCGCTGCGCGCGTCATCCTTTCAAGCAACTCTGGTTCACTGGCCAATCAGCTTGATCGACCATACGCAGTTGAAGTTGAAACGCCTCCGGGTCGAATATCCGCGGCTCGAGCGGGCGAGACACTCACGCGCCCTGCTGCGATCCCGCCCAAGGATTTGTTGTATTGGAACGGTTTCGGGGGCTTCGCCCCTGACGGGCGCGAGTACGTCATTGTGGTCGACGGCGTCAATTCGCAAGCGCCGTCCCTGCCGCCGGCGCCTTGGAGCAACGTCATCGCAAACCCGAGTCTTGGCTGCCTGACGACTGAAGCCGGGCTTGGGTACACTTGGTCGGGCAACAGCCAGATGAACCGGCTGACGCCTTGGTCGAATGACCCGGTTTCAGATACACCTGGTGAGGTCGTCTACTTGCGGGACGAAGAAACCGGAGAGATCTGGACGCCAACGCCCTTGCCATTGGGACATCGAGCCGTCGTGACCGTTCACCATGGCCAAGGCTACAGCCGGTATGAAAGTATCAGCCGAGCTTTGGATCACAAGTTGACGGTGTATGTCCCGCCTAACGGTGAGATCAAGATCGTGCATCTCGAATTGACGAACGATGACTCTCGACCTCGCCAAATATCGGCAACATATTTCGCCGAGTGGGTTCTGGGGACACATCGTGAAGACGCTGCGATGCAAGTCGTCTGCGAACGCGATGTCGAATCGGGAGCCATCGTGGCGCACAACGCATGGGGCGGTGATTTTGTCGGGAAACTGGCGTTCGTGGCCGCCAGTCAGGTTGCGAGTTCAGCCACTTCCGATCGCGCGGAGTTTCTTGGCAAATACGGCTCGGTGTCTCGGCCCGCTGCATTGCAGCGGACCAGTCTGGCAGAAAGATTCGGAACCTTGGAAGATCCCTGCGCCGCGCTGATGGTGGACATTTTGTTAGAGCCTGGCGACACCAAGGACGTTATTTTTGTTCTTGGACAAGCTGCCGGCCTCGAGCAGGTCCGCCGACTTGTTCGCGAACATGCAGACGTCGACCGCGCTCGCGAAAGTTTCGCCGCTTTATCTCGTCAGTGGGACGACATCCTAAATGCAACGCAGGTCTCAACGCCGGACATTGGCTTCAATCTGATGATGAACCGGTGGCTGCTTTATCAGGTCCTGTCTTGTCGCGTTTGGGCGCGCTCTGGCTTTTACCAGTCGGGGGGCGCGTACGGCTTTCGCGACCAACTTCAGGACGTCATGGCGTTGGTCCACTGCGCGCCGAACGAAACCCGCTCACACATCCTGCGAGCGGCGGCACGGCAGTTTGAGGAAGGTGACGTTCAGCACTGGTGGCATCCTCCGTCCGGCATTGGCGTGCGCACGCGCATGACCGACGATCTATATTTCCTTCCCTTTGTCGTTCACCACTATGTTTCGACAACCGGCGACATCGGTTTGCTCGATGAGCAGATTCCGTTCATTAGGTCCCCCCTCCTGAAGAAGGACCAGGACGAGGACTTCAACCGGCCGGACACCAGCGAACAAATCGCTGCAATCTATGAGCACTGCATTCGAGCCCTGGAACACGGGTTCCGTCTAGGCCGCCACGGCTTGCCGCTCATGGGAACGGGCGACTGGAACGACGGCATGAACAAGGTCGGCGCGGAGGGCAGGGGTGAAAGCGTCTGGAACGGGTGGTTCTTTCTTACAGTCCTGAAGTCGTTTGCCACGATTTCGGCCGCTCGTGGGGATGAGAGCTGCGCCGCGTGGTGCCGCGAAAGAGCCGAAACCTTGCGCGTGGCCTTGGAAGCCAACGCCTGGGACGGTACTTGGTATCGCCGAGCCTATTTCGACGATGGCACTCCGCTCGGGTCGTCGCTCAACGATGAATGTCAGATCGATGCCATTCCACAGGCTTGGGCTGTCATTTCCGGCGAGGCCGATGTGGAACGTGCTTCAACGGCAATGCACGCGGTTCACGAAAGGCTTGTGCGACAGGAGGACAAGCTGATTGCGCTATTCGAGCCCCCATTTGACAATGGCCCACTGCAACCTGGCTACATCAAGGGTTATGTTCCCGGTATCCGCGAGAATGGCGGCCAGTACACCCATGCAGCCGCGTGGGTTGTTTGGGCCACAGCCTTGCAGGGCGATGGTGATCGCGCCATGCATCTGTGGAACTTGATCAATCCGATTTGCCACGGAGCGACGAGAGATCAGGTCGAACGCTACATGGTAGAGCCATATGTGGTCAGCGCCGACGTGTATGGCGCGCCGCCGCATGCGGGACGTGGTGGTTGGACATGGTACACGGGTTCAGCCAGCTGGTTATATCGAGCAGGGCTGGAGGCTATTCTTGGCCTTCGACGTGAAGGTCAGTTCCTCCTGTTCCAGCCATGTGTTCCCGCAAGCTGGTCGGACTATGAAATCACCTATCGGCACGGTCGTGCGACTTATGAGATTCGCTTTGACAATTCGTCCGGGGCTGGCCGAGGAGTACGCTCGGTGATGATGGATGGGGTCCTTTTGCCAAACGGAAATGTTCCCCTCACAGACGAAGACCTGACACACGAGGTTCGCGTGTTAATCGGTTAGTGGCCACGATTGATCGTTGAGTTGGCGGCCCAGGTCCACCGACGTTACCTTCCGCAGGGGTTTAGCGAGCCCCGAGGGCAGAGAAACTCCAGCCGATATCGTTGAGGACCGACCAGCCGGGAAAGATCGGTCCTGCCTACAACTCAGCGCCGAGCGCTTCCGGCATTAGCGTCAAATTCGATCGGCACCGATGGCAAATCAGGCCGGCCTCCAATTTCTAGAGGGGCACCAACTCGAACAGTCCCCGCAAAACCGAAGCGCTTCGGTGGAGCGCCGCGCGCTCCTGTGCATCGAGTTCAGGATAGAGATCGGCGGTCACCCCTTCGCGCCCCACGATCCGAGGAATTGACAGCGCAACATCCTGAACCCCCTCCGTGTTCTCGGTAACGATCGAAACAGAGAAGACCGCCTGCTCATCTTGCCTTATCGCGCCGATGAGCCGAGCGAGGCCGGCTGCGATGCCGTAGTAGGTGGATCCCTTTCCCCGGATAATTGTATAGGCAGCATTTCTGGTCCTGTCGTCGATCTCTGCTCGGACTGAGTCTGTGATCGGGGCTCCGACCTGTGTAGCGAAGGTCGCAATCGGAACCGCTCCTGCGCGGGCGCTGGACCAAGCCAGTACTTGGCTGTCGCCATGTTCTCCGAGCACATATGCGTGGATGGAGCGAGGCGAGACGTGGAGATGCGCTCCCAGCAAACTGCGAAACCGCGCTGTATCAAGGATAGTGCCTGATCCAATCACGCGGCCTGCCGGCAGGCCTGAAATCACCTGTGTGATCTGGGTCATTATGTCGACCGGGTTCGATGCGACCAAAAGGATCACATCGGGACAAACGCGCATGATTTCGCCGATGACATCTCGAAAGATTGCGGCGTTCCGTCCAAGAAGGTCAGTCCTTGTCTCACCGGGGCGCTGCGCGGACCCCGCTGCAATGATGACTATTCCTGCATTTCGAAGCCGGTCGTAGTCCCCGCTCGCAATCGACGTGCCGGAGGCAAACGGGAGAGCATGGGCGATATCCAGAGCGTGTGCCTCGGCCAAAGCCGAATCCAAATCAACCAGCACAACCTCGCTAGCCACCCCGCGCAGGCCAAGTGCATATGCAGCCGCACTGCCCACCATCCCAGCTCCGACAATGCCGACTTTCATCTTCGTCCCTCCTGCGCGGAACACTTCGTATTCTAGACCATCGCTCGAAAGACCCAAATGGTCGTAGCGATAGTGACGTTGCACGGAAGGTTTCCTTGGCTTGGGAGACCAAGATAGGGCCGGTGGCACGCGGGCTCTTCGGGGCGGTCCATGCTGCGACACGATCTTCCGGGCGTATTGATGCCATTGTAGCGAATGCGCCGCCTTCGATTTCAACGGCGACGCCGTCTATGAGCGTGGCCTGTATCGGACCTAGCAGCGGCTCCATGCTCTGAAGGCCTTTGGTGCGTTCTATTACGAAATTGGTGGTTGTGCCGAAGAGTATGGCCACGCTGTCGAAGACCAACCCCAAAGCCACGCGCGGAGTCCGGTGCGATGTTAATTCACCGGCCCTGTATTGTGTCATTGGACCTAGGCTGCAGGTTTGCCGGTAACCTTCTCTACCGTCTCCAGGCCGACGGCGGCAAGCACGGCGTTGTTGGCGTCGCCTTCGGAGAAGGCCAAGAAGTTGCGCCCCATGCGGTGGTCGTTCTTGAGATGGCCGATGACGGGTTCGACGGCGGACCGGCGGCGCAGCGCTCGTCTGACGGCCTTGGTGAGGCCGCGCTTGTAGCCGGCGACATGGACCTTGAAGGTCTTGTCTTTCGGGGCGTTGTGGCCGCGATAGCCGGCATCGGCGACGATCTTGGCGAGGTTGGCGCCGATCGAGTTCTCGATCGCGGGAAGGATGGTGGCCAGCGTGTGGCCGTCATAGGGATTGCCGGGCATCGCCTTGACGTGGGCGACGAACTGGCCGCCGCGGCTGCGATAGAGCGGCGTGGCGACCGAGACCTTGACGCCGAATTCATAGGGCTTGTGGGCCTTGCCCTTGCCGATGCATTCGACCTCCGGAGCGTGCAGGGAGTAGACCTTCCTGCCGCGTTCACGCTGGCGCTGGTCCCTGACGCGCCGAGCCAGCGACAGCGGCAGACCGAAGGGCGCCATCAGTCCCGGCCGCCCGGCGATCTTGCGGGTGATGTCGCGGATCACCGCGCCCAGCATGGTGCGCAGCCGCTTGAGCTGCCGGTTGGCCCGCTTGAACTGCTTGGCGTGGGCATAACGCTGATGCTTGATCAGCGCGATCTTGCCGACCCGCGCATAGGACTGGCGCAGGCGGATGCCGTGCTTCCCGGCCAGCTTGACCAGCCGCTCGCGGGCGCGATGCATCAGCTTGGCGTCGGTCGGAAAGGTGATCGCCTTCTCCTGCACGGTGGTGTCGACGATCACCGCGCGGAAGTCGGCCGGCTTGGCCGCCCCCAGCCGGGTCGCCGCCGCCAGGCTCTCCTGCAGCAGCGCCGTCAGCCGCTCCTCGCCCATGCGCAGGCGCCAGCGCGTCAGCGAGGTGCGGTCGAAGACCAGGCGGTGCTGGAAGAACTCCTCGCCGCAGAACAGCTGGTAGTAGGGATTCTCCAGCCAGCGTTCGCACAGGCTTTCGTCGGACAGGTTGTGCATCGACTTGAGAATGGCCAATCCCGCCATCAGCCGCGTCGGCAGCGGCGGCCGGCCAGGATCGTCGTCATAGACCGCGGCGAGTCGCTCTTCCAGGAAGCGCCAGTCGATCGCCTTGGCCAGCTTCACCAGCGCGTGATCCATGTTGACGATCTGATCGAGCCGCGATTGCAACAGGTCCGCCTGGCCGCTATCGCGCCGTTCCTTTGGACGCATCCTTCGCTCCTTGCGTTGCTTGTCATCGCCTCGAATCACGCAACGCAGGCACCAATCATTTTGCCGGAAATCGCAGCTCAAAGCCACGATTTCCGGCAAAATCAAACACAAAATGAAGGCGGAATATCACACTGATTCAATGTGTTCCGAGTTATTCACGGACGACGGGATCATGCGGTCGTCCGTCGCGACGAGGTAGTAGCTAGGTGTTTGATCCCGGACTTTAATGGCGCATCATTGCCATCCGAATCAAAGGATGCGCTATGGGACAGGTTCTACACCGCCGCGCCATCATGCTGAAGCGGAGCCACTCGTTCGCCTCTGCCAAAAGCACGGGAACTCGGCAAGCGGAATTAGACTCCAAACGGAAATCGCTTGCTGTAAGGTGCGATTGCTCAAGTGTTGTCATGTGCCGGTTGTCCTGCCATGAACGGTCCCGATCCCGTTAGACCCGTGCTCGACCCCATCGACCGTCTGTCGGAGGTAATTTTCGGACTATTGATGGCGCTTTCCTTCACAGGCACCATGAGCGTCGCGGTTGGCGAAGGCGACAAGGTGGGGGCCGTGCTGATGGCTGCCCTGGGCTGCAACCTCGCTTGGGGAATTGTCGACGGCGTCATGTTTGCCTTGACGACAGCTGTGGAGCGGGTGAAGCGCCTAAATTTCCTTGAGGCCATCCGCGTCATGCCCCTGGCAGAGGCGCGGCGCGTCTTCCTCTCCGAGTTGCCGAAGGACGTCCGCCTGGTCACATCCGAGGCCGACGCCGAAAGTATCGTCACGCGCATCAGATCTCTTCCAGCATCCGACAATCGGCGCATTGTGAACATTCGGGATGTCAGAGCTGCAGTTGCAATCTGCTTGCTGGTCATCCTATCGACGCTTCCACCCAGCATGCCGTTCCTGTTCATCGACGATCTGCCGACGGCGATGCGCGCGTCGAACGCGGTAGCCGTCGCCATGCTGTTTTTGATCGGCGCAC
The DNA here is from genome assembly GCF_055811375.1 of Mesorhizobium sp. WSM4848. NCBI lineage: Bacteria > Pseudomonadati > Pseudomonadota > Alphaproteobacteria > Hyphomicrobiales > Phyllobacteriaceae > Mesorhizobium > Mesorhizobium sp. WSM4848. The sequence goes on along the minus strand of NZ_JBVVPX010000014.1, from coordinate 88,898 downwards.
GGCTCGGCAAATATATCGGCAGAAGCCCTTGGCCGATGGCTCTGGCCATGGCGGCAATCGGTAGCGTCTTGGTAGTTACGACTATAGCGCTTGGAGGGTGAACTGCCGGGCGTGCGCATTGAGTCCACCCTACTAGCCGATTTGGCTCGCGGCGCTGCCGCCTAGCTTAAAAGCAGCAACGCGTGCCGGCTTCATCGCGTTTCCCCAGGAGGTTCTCTATCATCGCCATCCGCCATCCACGCATTGAGCAGCGTGTAGGCGACCGCGAGCACCGTAGGGCCAATGAAAATGCCCAATATGCCAAACGCTACCAGGCCGCCGATGACCCCGGACAGGATAAGCAGCATAGGCAAGTCGGCGCCTCTGCGGATGAGAACAGGGCGAATAAATTGATCCATTGTCGCGGCGACGATGGTAAAGGCCAGCAACACCGTCGCCCAAAGCGTGTCGCCCGAATAATACATCCAGATCACTGCCGGAGCCATTACCAGGACCGGACCGAGCTGGATCAGACACAAAATGAAGATCAATGCCATGAGCACGGCGGCATAGGGCACGCCGGCCACGGCTAGCCCGATACCAGCAACAGCGCTTTGCGCAACGGCGGTAACCACTACGCCTAAGGCCACACTTCGGATCGCCTGGCCGGCCAGCCTTACCGCGGTCTCTCCACGAACGCCGCCCAGCCGGCGACCGAAGAGAATTGCGGTGGCGGCGGCCCGTTCACCGCCCGAATACATGATCGCGGCAATCGCGGTCGTCAGCAGGAAATGTATGAACATGCCACCCAAATTTCCGGTGGCTGACGCGAACCAGTAGGTCAGCGTTCCGGCATAAGGGGTCAGTCTTTGGACCAGTTCCTGAGCGCCCGCCGAGTTCAGTTTCTGCCATGCTTCGGCAGCGCGTGCTCCAACCAGGGGCACTCCCTCCAGCCAGCTGGGTGGCGGTGGCAGTCGCATCGACAGGATAGTCCGGACCAGGTCGCCAACCTTGTCGATGTTCGCGATGATCGTGCTGAGCGCCAGCCAAAAGGGCACGATCACAAGCAGCAGCAAGGTCAGTGTCATGATCAGGACGGCAAGGCCGCGGCGATTGCCGGTATGGCGCTGCAACCAGAGCATGAGCGGCCAGGTGGCAAGCACCAACGTCGTGGCCCATACGATCGCCGGCAGAAACGGCTGCATCACCCAGACGCTGGCGATGAGAAGACTGCCAATGAACAGCACCGCCAGCGTCACGCGGGTCAGATCCTGACGAGGATGGACGAGGGGACGCGAACCGTCCGAATCCATTATCTGCCCTCCCAACGCCGCTCGCCTATCTTTCTCACGTCATGTTCTCCAAGTCCGCTCCTGGCGCGCCCAAACCTGCGGTCAGCCCATCCTTGGTGTTCACCTCTGGTATTCGCCCTGACGGAACCACGGCCCGCCTACCTGCTAGATTTGCGGCGGTAGAAGGTAGATCGTCATGGCGAAGATCAGATAGACCATCAGCAGCAGCACTCCGACGAACCATGCGGAACGTCCGTTATTGGTCATCAGAAATGCCGTTATCGTGGCGATGAGCACCATGACGACCGCGCCCGGCCAGAACAGCAGGTCCATCGGAGCAGGGCCGATGACATAGCTGAGGAGCACCATCATCGGGGCAACGAAAAGCGCGATTTGTGATGCGGCCCCAAGCGCGATGCCCACGCTCAGGTCCAGCCGGTTCCTTCGCGCGCCGGCAAACGCCGCCGCCATCTCGGCGGAACCGCCCACCAACGCAACGACGATGAAACCCACGAAGGCGGGGGTCATGCCGAACGCGACCGCAGCCTCCTGCACCGACTCGACGAACACTTCGCTTACCAGAGCAACAAGCACTGTCACCGCTGCCAACGTTCCGAGAGCCAGGCCCATCGGCCACGCTTCGCCTTCTTCCGCATGGGCTGTTCCGCTGAAAAGTTCTCGATGGGTCTTCAGTGAGAAGACCAGGCCCATCGCGTAGGCGCCGATGAGCAGCACCGACAATCCAACGCTCAACTGCTGGGTGAACGCGGACGTGGCAACGGAATCGACTTGCGCCACCATGGACGGGGTCACCATCGCGATCGTAGCGAGGAACAGCAGGCTGGTTTGCAGCCTGGCGCTGACCCTGTTGTACTCCTGCACATGATACTTGATACCGCCTAGCAGGAACGAGGCGCCCAACATGAACAGAGTATTGGCGACGATTGCTCCGGCGATAGAAGCCTTCACCAACGTGTACTGGCCGGCTTGCAGCGCAGCCAGCGCAATGACCAGTTCCGTCAGGTTTCCCAACGTGGCATTCAGCAGCCCGCCGACCGCATCGCCCGTCTTGGACGCGACCGATTCGGTAGCCGCGCTCAGCAAGGTGGCCAGCGGTACAATCGCCAGCACAGAGAGCACAAAGAGCAGCGTGTGCGCTTCCGGCTCCAATTGCCGGACGACGAATACCACCGGAACAAACGCCAAAAGCCAGAGAACGACGTTGCTACGGATCTCTTTGATCAAGGGGCCCATTTCCAGCCTCATTCAGGAGATTGCGGTCAGCCGCCCTCAGCGCCTGCACGGCGACCGCCGCAACGAGGCCTGTCATCACTATGCCGGCAAAACCGATTGCTATCGCCAGTAACCGCGTCAGAAGGTGCTGCGGGGAGAAATCGCCGTAGCCGATCGTAAGACCCGTCACGAAGGTGAAGTACAGAGCTTCGTCGACGCGCCAATTTTCAATACGCCCGATGATCAGCCCGCATCCCGCCATGGCGAGAAGGATGCCGGAGAAGATCGGCCAGACCACGCGAAGCTGCTGCACGAGCGCATAAAAGAAGCTGCGTCTCAACTGCCGCGATCGGGGCTTGCCGGGTAATCCTACTGCCACCGAAGTCCCTTTCTCAGGTCGGATTTCAGTTCGCCATCACGCCCACGATCACCGTCCCCCAGGTTGTGAGCAGGATGTGGCCGATCGGAACCGCCGGCGTATAGCCAAGGACGGCAACCGGACTACCCGAGCGGTCCTGCACCGCCGCCATGCCGGCGGTCATGGTCTGCGCCCCAGCCAGTCCTCCCAGGAGCAGTATGGGGTTCATACGGAGCAGGTAGTGCCCGAGGTACAGTCCCGGCCCCACCGAAGAGAGGGAAGCGCATACGCAGATGCCCGACAACCAGTCCTGCCAGCAGCGCCCTCAGCGACGGAGAAATCGTGATCCCAAGCTGCCTAACGATGACGGCTGCAATGGGGGTCGCTGTCACCGCTCCTAAGCCGAGATCTTCATACATAAAGGGGCAGAAATAATAGCAAATGGCTAGAGACATGAAGGTCAATATTTCAGGACAGCTGCGAAGCGTGCTCACGAACCCATTCAACCATGATACCCTCCTGTTGCACGTTTAATACTAGAACAAGCGGCCAGAAGTTCTCCGATTGCTTCCGCCGCTAAGGTAAATTGTACGAAAATTGTCTAAATGAAACCGCTGATTGTAATGCCAGTTAATTTGAAGTCGTACAATACACCCTTGCGTGCCTGATTCAAGGTGTTATCATGTGTGTCTAAAAACTGCGCGAGAAAGTAGTTTAACAATAGAGAGTTGAGGGCCATTGAAGGGGTGTTCCGGTGGCGCATCAATTTTCCAGTGAGTTTGGCTCTGTTCCGAGCTTGAAGCGACGGCTCACCCCGTGTGACCGGTTAAACCATACCGATGCCGCGCAAACGCTTTCCAGTGCAAGCCATATTCGCGAACGCTCCAACAGCGGTGGCGCGGGCGGAATGCTGGACAGATGCAGATCGGACGCGCAAGGACTGCCTCTGGATGTTCAGCCCAACGCGAATCTTGCGGCTTACTATCGGAACCCCTCGATTTCGAATTCTGGCTGCGCAAATACCAAGGCGAGGAAATGGTCACATGGCTGAAGAAGAATGTTCATCCGCTGGACCTGGTCTATCGCCTGGCGGAAAACCACTCGATCGTGCTGCTCAATGGCGGGGGTTTCGAGGCTCCCAACTGGAGCGTGCGTGTCTCCATCGTCAATCTCCAGGACGATTATCCATGACGACATAGGTCGCGCCGTGCGCGCGGTTGGGCGGAGCTACGTCGACCCTTTCGACGCCGCGCAAAAGAAATAGCTTGGCGATCGCAACTGTAGGAGCAGCCAGATGACCCATTGGTTCAGGTTCGGCGTCGTTTCAGTCGGCCTTGCGGCCCTTCTGCTTCTTTCCGCGCCGTTCGGTGCGCCTGCCAACGGCCAGACCCCCACTCCGACTCCGCGGCCGGCGGCCGACAGCGAACCGGCCGCCGCCACCGAGGAGCCTGCTCCTCTCACGCTCGACGAATTGAAGGTTCTGACCGCGCCGATCGCGCTTTATCCTGACGATCTCGTCGCGCTCACCATCGCGGCGTCGCTCTATCCGTTGCAGATCGTGCAGGCGGCCCGCTTTCTCGACGAAAAGGCGAAGTCTCCCGACCTCGAGCCGAGCGACAAATGGGATGGCAGCGTGATCTCGCTGCTCAACTATCCCGAGATCGTGAAGATGATGAACGACGATCTCGAGTGGACCGAGCAGTTGGGGGCCGCGGCCGCGAACCAGCAGAAGGATCTGCTCGTCGCCATCCAGCAGTTGCGCGACGAGGCCGTGGCCAAGAACTACTTGAAGACGACGGAACAGGTGCAGGTTGTCAACGAAGGCGACCATGTCGTTATCAGGTCTGCTGATCCGCAGACCGTCTATATCCCGACCTATCCCCCCGAAATGCTGTACGAGCCCGACTACGTCATAGCGGGCGACCCGATCGCCTACGACGCGTACCCCTCCTACTACTATCCGACGGCGCCCTACTGGGCCGCGCTTGCCACCGGTGCGATGTGGGCCGCTGTGGTCGACTGGGACGACTGGGGAACCTGGGGCGGAGACGTGGATCTCGACGTCGATATCGGCGACAACATCGATATCGATTTCGACAATATCGACATCGACAATATCGACATCGACAGACTGAAGGATCTCGATCTCAAGAACATCGACCGCGACAAGATCAATCTCAAGAACGCGAACATCGACCGCGACAAGCTCAAGCAGAACCTGAAGAGCAAGGACTTCAACAACATTGCCAGCAAGGCCAAGGACCGCCGGGAGTCGGGCAAGGGCAAGCAGGCGCGGGCGCATGACCTCAAGGGCAAGGATGTCCGCAAGAACGTCGCCGAAGGTTTGAAGGACCGGCCGCAGGCCAAGCTGCCGAAGTCGGGGACGAAGCGGCCCGATGCAAAACGCGTCTCGGACCAGCACAGGAAGGCGAAACCGGCGGCCAACAAACCTGCGGCCAAGAAAGTCGCCCAGAAGAAGTCCTCCAGGAAAAAGCCGGCTGCGCGCGCCGACAATCGTCCGCGCAAGCCTTCGGCGATGGGAAATCCGCGGCCCGGCAGGGTTGCGACCAACCATTCGAACCGCGGCGCCTATAGCCGGGGTGGCGGCCATCGCCAGGTACAGAGCAGAGGTGGAAGAGGAGGGGGCGGAGGCGGACGAGGCGGAGGCGGACGAGGGGGAGGACGCCGGTAGCAACTGCCGTATCGTGTGCGACATCCGGTTTATTTCAGGAACATGATCATGATCCGATACCTCATTACCGCAACTCTCGCACTTTCGCTCGGCGTTCCCGCACTTTCGGCCGGCGGCGCCCAGGAAGCACAGACCAGCACCACGCAGGATTTCGATGCCTTCATCGGCGAGACGCCCACGCCGTTCGCATCAGTCGACGAACTCGTCGAGGCGTTCCGCAAAGCGCTGGAGGAAGATGACAAGGAGGCCGTCGCCTCGCTTCTCGGACTGTCGCCCAGCGAAGTGCTGAAGTCGAAGGAAGTGGAGGCGAGCTTTCCGGAAATCCGCGAAGAGGCGGCGAAGGGCATCACCGTCAAGGAACTGGCACCCGACCGCCGCTCGCTTCTTCTTGGTAACCAGGTATGGCCGTTTCCATTCCCTGTCGTGCAGACAGAGGGCAAATGGGCGTTCGATACCATCGCCGGGCTGGAAGAAGTCATCAACCGCAGGATCGGCGAGAACGAGCTGACCACCGTCGCCAACCTGCGCGCCTATGTCGACGCCCAGGAGGATTACAAGGAAACCGACTGGGACGAGGATGGCGTCGGCGAATATGCTCAGAAGCTGATCAGTACGCCCGGGACATATGACGGGCTCTATTGGGAACCCGGCGACGGCGTGCCAGAAAGCCCGTTCGGTTCGCTGATCAGCCAGGCCGAGTTGGCGACGGCCGCCGAGGACGGCTATTTCGGATACCGCTACCGCATATTGAACGGCCAAGGCGCTAACGTCGCCGGCGGCCAGTACGACTACGTCATCAACGGCAACATGATCGCCGGCTTTGGGCTGATCGCGATGCCTGCCGAATACGACCGCACAGGCATCATGACCTTCGTCGTAAACCAGTACGGCACAGTCTACGAAAAGGATCTCGGGCCCGATACGGCGGCGCTCGCCGAAAAGATCACGGCGTTCGATCTCGATGACGGTTGGGCCGTGGTGAACGATCCGGGCGAGTGAGCGGACCCATGCACATCCCGGATGAGTGCTTTGGGACTAGATGGCCTTCGCGTACCCTGCATTCAGAAGGAGGCCCCTAGTGAAAACGATAGCCCTGCTTCCTGTTATCACCTATCCCGAACCCAACTCTGAAATGTTAGTGCCCAGGGCGGTCGCGATGGCGGCGGCCCTCGGCGCGCAACTGCATGCGTTGGCCATCAACGTAGAGATCCGAAACATCTCGAATGCGCTGTCGCGGAGGCTGGTCGACGTCCCCAAAATGACGCGGGAGGCCGAAGCGCTGTGCCGGGATCGCGGCGAAGCGTTTCTTGCAAAGGTTGTGCTGGAAGCGAAACGGGCAGGCGTGGACTCAACCACAGACGCGGTCGCGTCGAACGCTCCCTTGCTGAATGACACCGCTGCAATTCAAGCGCGTTACTATGATCTCGTTCTCTGCGCCTGGGAGGCGAACAACCCCACGAGCAGGACGACCGCGCAGGCCATTATCTTCGGGTCGGGAAGGCCGACGATCCTTCTGCCAGAGGTCGAGTCTGTCACGAAGCTGCACAGCGTTGCTATTGCCTGGGACGGCAGCCGTGTTGCGGCTCGCGCCGTGGCGGATGCACATCAGGTGTTGCGCCGCGCTTCCAAGATTACGGTGCTCACCGTGACGGGCGAGAAGTCCCTGCAGGAGACGGACGCCGCCCGACGCTTGGCTCAAGGGCTGAACCTACGCGGGCTGTCAGCCGAGGCCATGCCATTCGTATCCGAGGATTGCCCGGTCGAGGTGTCGCTTCAGGAGCGAGCGATCGAAATCGGCGCCGACCTGATGATCATGGGAGCGTTCGGTCACACCAGACTGAGGGATTTCGTGCTCGGTGGGGCTACGAAAGGCATCCTGTCGGACGTCCGGCTGCCGATAATGCTTTCGCATTGATCGTGTCGGTGACGAGTGGCGAAGCGCCATCGAGCTTATTCGGAACCGGGTGGTCAAGGAACGGCAATCAAGGGTGTATATTTGGCCTAGGAAGGATATTCGCATGAAGGCTCGTTGGCTATTTACAGGAACAGTTTTCGCTGTCATTGCGCAATCGTCGTTTGCCTGCATGTATAGCCCTGAAGCACATGCCCAAGAGGGATCGTTCGAGGACTTTCCTTTCTTGGTGCGTTGTGAACTAAGCGGCATCGTTCGTGCTTACTACTTGTCCAAAATTGGTCCAGACGGGGTTGCCGTTTATGTAACCCCCGACAATCAGGCCGGCACAATCACCATGCGAGGCAAGGCCGAGCCAGTTGGCGGAGATTGGTCGGGAAGTTGCGCCGGAAAAACACTTGAGCAACTAAGGTCGGCAGGCCAAGCGTATGACTTGCCGCATTAATCCCTTGAGACGTCGTTTTTGCTCCGCGTTATGTCGGTTCAAATCCCGTTCCATTTAAGCACGAACGGCCATAGCGAGCTTAAGATCGCACTTTGGTGCACATGACGGTATTTCCTTTGGCCGCATGTTCGACGGCGCGTCGGTTCCTCAATGCCCGCCCGAAAAGACGAGTGTTTGCACCGGAAGAAGGAGCGCCTGGAATCTCAATATGATCGCATGCACCAGCCCGACCGTATCTATGACGTGCAGGAACAGCCAGTGCGCTGTGCCCAAATCTTCCTCGGCAAGTCGGTCGTGATTGTTGGTGTAGGCGTTGGCGATGCAACTGCTGCCTGGAGGCACGCCATCGAACCCTCCCGCGAACAGCGGCTCGAGAAAGACGGTGATCGTTCCGGGCCGGACCACCTGTTGGGCGTCGATCAACTGATCCGACGCCCGAACCTGACCGGTCGCGATGAGATCCTGAACCTCGGTGACCACCATCGGAATGATCGTCAGAGGCATCGAAATACAAGTCGCTTCGGCAACCATGCCGACCTTCATGACCTGGGCTTCGAGCTGGCTGAAGCCCCCTATAAGCGCCTTCCTTCCGGCTTCCGCCGGTATGAGAACGCCGGCGGGCCGCATAAAGGGATTTACAATGTCTCCCTTGCGCAGGGTGAATTGCTCCAAAGTGCCGGCGACCCCGGCGTAGACGACGGTCTTGTCCAGTTCGACCTGGGCCTGGGCAACCGCCGCCTCGGCGCTTTTCTTCTGCGCCGGCAGCACGGACGAAATCTGCGATTCGACGGACTGCTTGCTCGCCATGACCGCGGAAATGGCGGCCTGCCGCCCTTCCACGATGTTGGCGAGCTTTTCGATCTCGCGCTGCGCGACCGTGCTGGCGTTTCGCCGTTGAAGTTCGGTCTTGGTTTCGAGTTCGTCCAAGGCCTGCTTGTACGAGCTTTGCGCTTCCTGAATGCGGGCGTCGGCCCCTACCAGCTCGGTTTTTGCCAATTCGAAACCAGCGTCTATCTCCGATATGCGCCGTCGCGCGGTCTCGAGCGCCGCTTCCTGCTCCGAGCTGTCAAGCCTGAAGATGCGCTGGCCAGCCTCGACCTTGTCCCTTATGCCCACATAGACTTCCTCGACGCGGCCGGAGCCTTCGGGGAGGATGGGAATGGTGCGAAAGAACGAAATCGCACTCGACGTCGACGGATGATAGTAGAGAATGAGCGTCAGCAGAATCACTGTCAGAGCTATGCACGCCGTTATCCCGTATCGCAGCTCATACCATACAGAATAGAGCGTGATCTCGTGACCAATCCTCTTTCCCTGTACGAAGCGGCGGACGAGAAAATCGGGCAGGACGGTCAGGACCGAACAAAGCAGAACCTCGATCATCGTTCATGACCTCCCACTGACACCGGCTGGCGCTGATTGCGGTCGGACGGCTCCGGCGCATGCGTCTTGGCGATTTCGTCGCGGGGGTCGCTTCGGGCTTTCTCCAAGGGGGTCGGAGGAGGTACGGCCTCCACTTTGACCGGCGTATAGTTGGCAAGCACCTCGGGAGCCAGCTCAGACGGCGCCTCCGCGGCGGGGGATCGAAACCGCCCCGTCGCCATTCTGGCGAGCGAGTCGGCCATGCTGGCCAGGGGCGTCCAGAAGTCGGGCACGGGGACGAGCGCCAGAAACAGCGCGGCAATCCAGAACGCATGGATGTGGGTGAACAACGCCAGCAGCGACAGCACCGCCACCAGCTGGAACTGGATCTGACTGCCGCCGTGGGACATGCGCTCCGGCAAGGAATGGAGCCAGAAGTACAAACTTCCAATCCCCATCACGGCCAGCACAAGGAAGATGACCGACCCCGTGAACAACACATCGGTCTCGCCGGGGGCCGTTATGAAAGGCGGGAGATGATGCGGCGCCGCCGGATGCATTGCCACGGACATGCCTGCCACTCCCCAATTTCGCTCGTGCGAGGACGCCCGAGCACTAGGCGCAGCAACGTCCAGCGCCCAAACTTAAGGATACTCCGTCCGCATCCGAATGCAACTGAAGAGGCCAGCAGTCGCGGAGCCGCCGCCCTACGCAGGACAGCCATCTCCTTGCTATAGCAATGCCAAGGCGACCGCCAGAAGGCTAACGACCAAGGCGGCGAGGCTTGGGACAAGCACGGCGAGGCAGCGGTCGGGCGTCCTGGCCCATTTGTCGCGGTCGATGACATGCGCCATGAGCCGAGGATAGACCGAGGCTGGGTCTCCTGTCGAGGCAAACACCGGCGCCGGTTTTGCCATTGTTTTCCTGTGGTTTCGCCGTCTTCGCCACCATGTCGCCCGACGCCGAATTGCGTCCCCGCGACAATCTGCCCTTGTGCCTTCACCCGTCTGGACAAAAACGGGCTTCACGCATAAACCGAAGTCCAATTGCCGGAGGAATTCGCTAGCCTGTTCGCCATGCGCTGTCGGGTTGGCGTGAAAGAGCGGGGAACAAGCCTCGGCCACCGGCACGGAAGAGGCGAAAGGATCAGGCACCCGTGAGCGCAACCGACATCCAGGATCCCAACCGTCGTGATTTTCTTTATGTCGCCACGGGCATGGCCGCGGTGGTCGGCGCGGGTGCCGTCGCCTGGCCGTTCATCGACCAGATGCGCCCGGACGCCTCGACGCTGGCGCTGGCCTCGGTCGAGGTCGACGTCTCCTCGCTGACGCCGGGAATGTCGCTTGTCGTGAAATGGCGCGGCAAGCCGGTGGTGGTGCGCAACCGCACTGAACAAGAGATGAAGGACGGCGAGGCGGTTAATCTGGCCGAGCTCAAGGATCCGCTCGCCCGCAACGCCAATCTGCCGGCCGATGCGCCGGCGACGGACGCCAACCGCACCATGCCGGGCAAGGAAGCCTGGATAGTGATGGTCCAGGTCTGCACCCATCTCGGCTGCATCCCGCTCGGCCAGGAAGGCGAGTTCGGCGGCTGGTTCTGCCCGTGCCACGGTTCGACATACGACACCTCCGGCCGCGTCCGCGGCGGGCCGGCGCCGGAGAATATGTCGGTGCCGGTGTTCCAGTTCATTTCCGACACCAAGATCCGTATCGGCTGAGGCGAGGGGACATTTCGATGAGCGAGGGACACTCGACCTATACGCCCAAGACCGGTATCGGACGCTGGTTCGACGCCCGCATGCCGCTGCCGCGGCTGGTCTATGACAGCTTCGTCGCCTATCCGGTGCCGCGCAACCTCAATTATGCGTGGACCTTCGGCGGCATCCTGGCGACCATGCTGGCGGCGCAGATGCTGACCGGCATCGTGCTGGCCATGCACTACGCGGCGGACAGCAGTCTCGCCTTCGATTCAGTCGAGAAGATCATGCGCGACGTGAATTCGGGCTGGCTGCTGCGCTATCTGCATTCGAATGGCGCGTCGTTCTTCTTCGTCGCCGTCTACATCCACATCTTCCGCGGCCTCTACTATGGTTCCTACAAGGCGCCGCGCGAGCTTCTGTGGATCCTCGGCTGCATCATCTACCTGCTGATGATGGCGACAGGCTTCATGGGCTACGTGCTGCCCTGGGGACAGATGTCGTTCTGGGGCGCGACCGTCATCACCGGCTTCTTCACCGCCATCCCGCTGGTCGGCGAATGGATCCAGCAGCTTCTGCTCGGCGGCTTCGCTGTCGACAACCCGACGCTGAACCGCTTCTTTTCACTGCACTATCTGCTGCCGTTCATGATCGCCGGCGTCGTCGTGCTGCATATATGGGCGCTGCATGTGGTCGGCCAGTCGAACCCGACCGGCATTGAGGTCAAATCGAAGACCGATACCGTCGCCTTCACCCCTTACGCGACCATCAAGGACGCGTTCGGGATGCTGGTGTTCCTGTTCATTTTCGCCTATTTCGTCTTCTACCTGCCGAACTTTCTCGGCCATCCGGACAACTACGTCGTCGCCGACCCGCTGAAGACGCCGGCCCACATCGTGCCGGAATGGTACTTCCTGCCGTTCTACGCGATCCTGCGCGCCATCACCTTCAATATCGGGCCGATCAACTCCAAGCTGGGTGGCGTGCTCGCAATGTTCGGCTCCATCGCCATGCTGTTCCTGGTGCCGTGGCTCGACACCTCGAAAGTGCGCTCGGCGGTCTACCGGCCTTGGTACAAGCTGTTCTTCTGGCTGTTCGTGATCGATGCCGTCCTACTTGGCTGGCTGGGCTCACAGCCGGCCGAGGGCAGCTATGTCTTCATGGCGCAGATGGCGACATTGTTCTATTTCGCCTTCTTCCTGGTCGCGCTGCCGGTGCTTGGCCTGATCGAAACCCCGCGGCGATTGCCGAACTCGATCACCGAGGCAGTTCTCGAGAAGAACAAGGGTGGCGGTGGCGGGCATCCGGCTCGCGCGACAGCCGCGCCGGAAACCAAGGGCTGAGCATGATCCCGAAAAGTGGAGACCGGTTTTCGGACAAGATCATGCTCGGGACGACGACAGCGCGCCAGAGAATCTCAAGGGGATTTGGTATGAAGATGATTCTCACCTCGCTGGCGCTGCTCGGCCTTGTTCTGGCAGGCACTGCGGCCGCGACCACCGGGGCGATCGCCCAGGAGGAGGCGCACAGCGAAGCCGAGCCGACGCATTTCCCGATACACCAGCCGAAGGAGATGGACTGGAGCTTCGCCGGCCCTTTCGGCACCTACGACAAGGCGCAGTTGCAGCGCGGGCTGAAGGTCTACAAGGAAGTCTGCGCCGCCTGCCATTCGATGAAATTGGTGGCGTTCCGCACACTCGAAGATCTTGGCTATTCGGAAGCGCAGGTCAAGGCGCTGGCCGCCGAGTACACGATCAATGACGGCCCCAACGACGCCGGCGAGATGTTCGATCGTCCCGGCATACCGTCCGACTATTTCCCGGCGCCGTACCCCAACGATCAGGCGGCAGCGGCCGCCAATGGCGGGGCCGCCCCGCCCGACATGTCGCTGCTGGCCAAGGCGCGCGGCGTCACGCGCGGTTTTCCGCGCTTCGTCTTCGACATCTTCACGCAATACGCCCAGGGCGGTCCCGACTACATCCACTCGCTGCTGACCGGCTATGACGAGCAACCGCCGGCGGGCATGGAGATACCGGAAGGCACCCACTACAATCCGTACTTCATAGCCGGCGTTTCGCTGAAGATGCCCAATCCGCTTTCCGACGATCAGGTGACCTATGACGACGGCTCGCCGCAGACGGTCGACCAGTATTCCCGCGACGTGTCGGCCTTCCTGATGTGGGCAGCCGAGCCGCATCTGGAAGCCCGCAAGAAGACTGGCTTTCGCGTGCTGGTTTTCCTGTTGCTGTTCGGCGCGCTGGTCTATCTGACCAAGCGCAAGGTGTGGGCCGGCGTGGCGCACTGAGCTACGGAAAACCACGAGATCAAAAGGGCGTCGAAGGGCGCCCTTTTTGCATGTTCTGAGGACTGCCTCCGAAGGCCGTCGGCTCCAGTCCTTTGCCGGACAATTTTCTTCCAGCCGCCACATCGCGGTAGCCGTCGCCGGCCGCGCCGGGTTACCATCGGCCAAAATTCCTTTTTCGTTTCGTCAAGTCTGACGAACGCCCGGAGCCGCCCCATGAAACCTTCGCTCGAAGACACGCTGCTTGCCGCGATCCGCACCATTCCGGATTATCCCAAGCCGGGCATCCTGTTTCGCGACATCACCACGCTTTTAAGCAATGCGCGCGCCTTCCGCCGCGCCATCGACGAACTGGTGCATCCCTATGCCGGCCAGAAGATCGACAAGATCGCCGGCATCGAGGCGCGCGGTTTCATCCTTGGCGGCGCCGTCGCCCACCAGCTCTCGGCCGGCTTCGTGCCGATCCGCAAGAAGGGCAAGCTGCCTTACGAGACGGTGCGCGTCGCCTACAGCCTCGAATACGGGCTGGACGAGATGGAGATGCACAGGGATGGCGTGTCTCCGGGTGAGAAGGTGATCCTCGTCGACGATTTGATCGCCACCGGCGGCACGGCAGAGGCAGCGGTCAAGCTGCTGCGGCAGATCGGCGCCGACATCCTCGCCGCCTGCTTCGTCATCGACCTGCCGGACCTCGGTGGTCGCGAGAAGCTCGAGGCGCTCGGCGTGCCGGTCAGGACGCTGATCGGGTTCGAAGGGCATTGAAGTGCAGCTCTTGCCTTCTCCCACAAGGGGAGAAGGAAGAGACTATTCCACCTTCACCAGCACGGCGCTTTCGAACTCGATGACCTTGTCGCCGATCGAATCGAAAGCCTCCGAGCGCAGCGTCAGCACGCGCCAGCCCGGCCGCGATGCGATGGGGCGGTGGGCAAGCGCGGTGCGGGTGAAGGTCACGGTTTCTCCGGCATAGACGGGTTTTAGCCATTTGAGGTTCTTGAAGCCGGGCGAGGGGCCGAATTCGGGGGCGGGCCCAGCGCCAGCCCAGCGGGCGCCCTCGGCTTCCACGCCGGTCTCGAGGTTCAACTTCATCCAGGTTGCAGCTGTGTGCCAGCCGGAGGCGCACAGGCCGCCGAACACGCTGTTCTTCGCCGCCTCTTCGTCGAGATGGAATATCTGCGGATCGTATTTCCTGGCGAACGCCTTGATCGCCTCGGGCTCGAATCTATGCGAGCCGAGGGTGACGGTGACGCCGATGCGGAAGAACTCATCCAATGTCATGAGCGGCCCTGTGCGGCATCACGGGCGAGGAACATGACCGTGTTCTCGAGTTCGAAGACGCCTTCGCCACGCTGGTTGAAAAGCTCGCTGCGCAAGGTGACGAGGCCGAGCTGCGGCTTGGACCTGGACAGACGCTTGGCAAGCACGGTGGTGTTGCCGCTCAATATGTCGCCGGCCAGCACCGGCCTCTTCCACCGGACCTGGTCGACGCCAGGGGCGCCTTGCGAGGTCGAGTCCAGCAGGAAGGCGTCGCACAGCATGCGCATGAACATTGCGCAGGTGTGCCAGCCGGAGGCGGCCAGCCCGCCAAGGATGCTGGCCCTGCCCGCCGCCTCGTCGAGATGCATCGGCTGCGCATCGAACTCTTGCGCGAATTCGATGATCTCGGCCGCACTCACCAGCTTCGTGCCGAGGTCGAGCGAAGCGCCCTCGACGAAATCCTCATAGGCCCAAGTTTTTCCGCTCATGGTCTGGAATTCTTTCCGGTCATGGTCTGGAGGCTCTTTCCGGTCATGGTCTGGAATTCGGTTCAAGATTGTACGATGGATCGGGGTTCCCGGATGCAGGCGGGGCACACTTTGGTCAAGTCATTTCTGCTGAGCCACGCCATCGCCTCCAACGGAACAAAGGGCCCTACAGCCAGCCGCGGCGGCGGAAATACCAGAACGGCAGGATCGCCGACAGGATCATCAAGCCGATGGCGAAGGGATAGCCGAAGTTCCAGGTCAGTTCGGGCATGACATTGAAATTCATGCCGTAGATCGAGGCGACCAGCGTCGGCGGCAGGAAGATGACCGCGGCGACGGAGAAGATCTTGATGATGGCGTTCTGCTCGATCGAGATCATGCCCAGCGTCGCGTCGAGCAGGAAGTTGATCTTCTGCGACAGGAAGGTGGCGTGGTCGGCGAGCGACAGCACATCGCGCGACAGGGTCTTGATGCGCGCGCGGATGTCCTTGCTCATCCTGGTCTGGGTCGAGGCGTGGGTGAGGAAGCCGGCGAGCCGCTGCAGCGAGATCAGGCTGTCGCGGATCGAGGAGGCGATGTCCTCCTTGCGGCCGATGGCTTTCAGCAATTCCTGAAAATCGCGATTGCGCTTCGACGCCTTGGTCGAGCTTGGCTGGAAGATGTCGCGCGAGATCGTCTCGATGTCGCGGCCGGCACGCTCCAGAATGTCGGCGAGGCGGTCGACGATCGCCTCCAGCAGGCCGATCAGGATGGTGTCGCCGCTGGTGCATCCGGTCGCCACCTTCTCGGCACGCTGCGGAAACGTCTTGAAGGCCTTCGGTTCGTGGTAGCGCACCGTGATCAGCCTGTTGCCGGCCAGCACGAAGGTGACCGGCGACATCAAGGGATCGTCGGCCTCGGTCTGGGCCGGCAGAATGGCGGTCATGAAATAGGCACCGTCCTCGACATAGAGGCGGCTCGAAATCTCGATCTCCTCCATCTCCTCGCGCGTCGGAATGGCGACACCGAGCCAGGCCTCGATGGCCGCTTCCTCTTCCTTTGTCGGGCTCACAAGATCGGCCCAGACGATTTGGTCGCTGTTTGCCAAGAGATCGTCGGCAAGGCGCAGGCGATCATTGTCCACGACGAATGCCTTGATCATCGCCAGGGTCTCCCTTGCTGAGGCCAAAAGGATGGGTTCGAGCGGGCGCGTCGTTTGCGGGACAGACGCCCCTTAGACCGGGCATTGCGGGCAGTCAAGCGACGCGGAAACGCAGTCTCTTCCTTCTCCCACAAGAAGGGGAGAAGGAGAAGAAGGCGCCGTCGGTCAGCTCAAGTATTGAACTTGAACAGCATGATGTCGCCGTCCTGGACGACATACTCCTTGCCTTCGTCGCGCGCCTTGCCGGCTTCCTTGGCCGCCACTTCGCCGCCCAGCGTGACGAAGTCGTTGTAGGCGATGGTCTGGGCGCGGATGAAGCCGCGCTCGAAATCGGTGTGGATGACGCCTGCCGCCTGTGGCGCCTTGGCGCCCTTGTGCACGGTCCAGGCGCGCGTCTCCTTCGGCCCGACGGTGAAATAGGTGATGAGCTGCAGCAGCTCGTAGCCGGCGCGGATGACCTTGTTCAGGCCGGGTTCCTCAAGGCCCAGCGTTGCCAAAAATTCCATTTCCTCTTCGTCGCTGAGCTGCGCGACCTCGGCTTCGATCGCCGCCGAAATCACCACGGTGCGGGCGCCTTGCGCGGCAGCCATCTGTTCGACCGCTTTGGTGTGTGCGTTGCCGGTGGCAGCATCGGCCTCGGCGACGTTGCAGACATAGAGCACCGGGTGCGATGTCAGCAGGTTCAGCCCCTGCAGGATGCGCAGATCCTCCCCGGAGATATTTTTGAGCAGGATACGGGCCGGCTTGCCGGCCTGCAGGAGCTCAAGGGCGGCTTCCATCATCGGAAGCACGGTCAGCGCCTCCTTGTCCTTGCCGGAAGCGCGCTTGCGGAACTGCACGATGCGGCGCTCGAGGCTGTCGAGGTCGGCGAGCATCAGCTCGGTCTCGACGGTCTCGGCGTCGGCTACGGGATCGATGCGGCCCTCGACATGGGTGATGTCGTCATCCTTGAAGCAGCGCAGCACATGGACGATGGCGTCGACCTCGCGGATATTGGCCAGGAACTGGTTGCCCAGCCCTTCGCCTTTCGAGGCGCCGCGCACCAGGCCGGCGATGTCGACGAACGAGATGCGGGTCGGGATGATCTCCTTCGACTTGCCGATCGCGGCGATTTTTTGCAGGCGCGGGTCGGGCACCGCCACCTCGCCGGTGTTCGGCTCGATGGTGCAGAACGGATAGTTGGCGGCCTGCGCCGCCGCCGTCCTGGTCAGCGCGTTGAAAAGCGTCGACTTGCCGACGTTGGGCAAGCCAACGATGCCGCATTTGAAACCCATTTTTATCCGGTCCTATCGGGAAATCGAAATTTGATGAGGGCTATGGGCGAAACGGGTGACGAACGTCAAGCCCTGCAGCCCCGATCCGTGGCCAGGCTCAACCCTTGCCGCCAAACAGCTTCTTCAGCATGGCGGCCATCGGGCCGGTTTCGGGCAGCTTGGCTGCCGGCTGCTGCGGTCGCGCCTGGCGAACGTGGCTTTGTGCTTTCGGTGCCTTGGCTGGCTGGCGGTCGTCGTCGCCAGTCGGCGTGAGCTTGTCGCGCAAGGCCAGCGTCACGCGATTCATGAAGGAACTGTCGTCGCCCTTGGCAAGCAGTCCGGCAGCGTCGGCGATGGCGTCGAGCAGCACGTCCAGCCACTCGCGGTCGCTTTTGGCGAAATCGCCAAGCACATGGCCATGCACCATTTCCTTGACGCCGGGGTGGCCGACGCCAATGCGCACGCGCCGGAAATCCTTGCCGACATGCTGTTCGAGCGAGCGGATACCGTTGTGGCCACCGGAACCGCCACCGACCTTGACCCGCACCTTGCCGGCGGCAAGGTCGATCTCGTCATAAAAGACGGTCAGCGCCGAAGCGTCGAGCTTGTAAAAGCGCAGAGCTTCGCCGACCGACTGGCCGGACAGATTCATGAATGTCTGCGGCTTGATCAGGATGACTTTTTCGCCGGCAAGCGTGCCTTCGGCGATCAGGCCCTGGAACTTTTTCGACCAGGGCGAAAAGGAATGGCGGCGGGCGATTGCGTCCGCCGCCATGAAGCCGACATTGTGCCGATGGTTGGCGTATTTCGCGCCCGGATTGCCGAGGCCTGCAAACAGCAGCATCGTCACCTCCGGGCGGAAAGGGATTACTTCTCTTCGTCGGCAGGAGCCGCTTCGGGTTCAGCCGCTTCGACCGTCTCTTCAGCCTCCGGCTTCATCGCCGCGGAGCCGGCAATGGTCGCGACGGTGAAGTCGCGGTCGGAGATCACCGGCTTGACGCCGGCCGGCAGCTTGACCGCCGAGATGTGGATCGAATCGCCGATATCGGTGCCGGTGAGATCGACGGTGATGAATTCCGGGATCGCATTGGCCGGGCAGTGGAACTCGACTTCGTGACGCACGATGTTGAGCACGCCGCCGCGCTTGATGCCGGGCGACTTGTCCTCGTTGATGAAGTGGACCGGCACGTCGACATTGACTTCGGTGTCCTTGCCGATGCGCAGGAAGTCGACATGGACCGGAAAATCCTTGACCGGGTCGAGCTGGTAGTCCTTGGGCAGGACCTGGATCTTCTTGCCGTCGACATCGATCGTGGCGATCGTGGTCAGGAACCCGCCGCCATGGATCTTGTAGTAGATGTCCTTGTAGGTCAGCGCAATCGCCAGGGGAGGCTGCTTGTCGCCGTAGATTACTGCAGGCACTTTACCGTTGCGGCGAACTGCACGGGCGGACCCCTTACCGACCTGTTCGCGCGCTTCGGCCTTGAGCTCGTAAGAAGCTTGGCTCATGGCATTTCCTTTCGCGTTGTTCTGGAGCGTTCGCGGCCGGCGAGATGCCTGGGCCGTAAACGTCGAAAGCCGTCATGGCGTTACATGATCTGGTCCAAAATCTTTTTGGGATCATGCAGGCCGGACAGCCTTCCGCCGCGTTGCCTCCAAGGGTGTCTACGCGGGTGGCGGCTCTATAGCGGAAGGTGGGGCGGGGTGCAAGCCAAAGGCGGGTAGCCAAAGGCGGGTCAGTGTCTCGCTTTTGAATTTCGTGCTTGCTTGCTCCCGCATTTTCAAACTATTGGGGTTGTGTCGTGATCGTGCCCTCTTCCTCGAGCTTCCTCGCCTCCTTCATGTTCGGCAAAAAAACCGTCAGCAGCCCGAGCAGCGGCAAATACGAGCAGACCTGAAAGACGAAGTCGATGCCTTTCATATCGGCGACGACGCCGAGCACGGCGGCGGCGATGCCGCCCATGCCGAAGGCGAAGCCGAAGAAAATGCCGGCGATCATGCCGACGCGGCCGGGCACGAGTTCCTGGGCGAAGACGACGATGTTCGAGAAGGCCGAGGACAGGATCAGGCCGATAAGCACAGTCAGGATCATCGTCCATTCGAAATTGGCGTAGGGCAGGGCCAGCGTAAACGGCAGCACGCCGACGATCGAGAACCAGATCATCGGCTTCTGCCCGTAACGGTCGCCGAACGGGCCGCCAAGCAGGATGCCCAGCGCCGAGGCGCCGAGGAACAGGAACAGCATGACCTGCGACATCTGCACCGAAACGCCGAATTTATCGATGGCGTAGAAGGTGTAGTAACTGGCGAGGCTGGCCACGTAGGCGTTTTTTGTCAGCACCAGCAAGGTCAGCACCGCCAGCGCGCCCATCACCTTGCGGCGCGGGAAGGGCGAGACGAAGCCTGCCGGCTTGCGGTTGCCGAGCGAGGCGCGCAGCCGGCTGTACCAGCCGCCGACCCGCCACAGCACGATGATGCCGATCAGCGAGCCGGCTGCGAACCACGCAATGCTGGTCTGGCCGAACGGCACGACGATGAAGGCGGCCAGCAGCGGCCCGATGGCCTGGCCGAGATTGCCGCCGACCTGGAACAGCGATTGCGCCAGGCCGAACCTGCCGCCCGAGGCGAAGCGGGCGATGCGCGAGGATTCCGGGTGGAAGATCGCCGAGCCGATGCCGATCAGCGACGCGCCGATCAGCAGCAGCCAATAGTGTCCGGCATAGGCCAGCACGACCAGGCCGATCAGCGAGGACGCCATGCCATAGGGCAGCGAATAGGGCATCGGCCGCCTGTCGGTGACCATGCCGATAAGCGGCTGCAGCAATGACGCCGTCACCTGGAAGGTGAAGGTCAAAAGTCCGATCTGCCAGAAATCGAGACGGTAATTGTCCTTCAGCAGCGGATAGATGGCCGACAGCAGCGACTGCATGATGTCGTTGACACAATGGCAGAAGCTCACCGCAAGGATGACGGTGAAGGCCGTCGCTTGCGCCGAAGTGTGGCTGGCCGTCGTCGGCGTGGCGGCGGTGGTGGCTGTCGTATCGGTCAACGCAGGCTCCATGGTCTTTTTGGCGGACGCTCCCGCAGGCGGCCTTATGGCCCCGCTGCCTTATAAGTTACTTGCCGGGCGACTTCTTTCGTGGTTTGGTCCAATAGTTTCGCGAGTGGGCCAATAGCCAATGCCGCATGGCACCAAAATCTTCAAAGCGGGCGACACCGATCTCGGCCAATCTACCGATCTGGGGCAGTCTACCGATCTCGGGCTGTTGCGCCGCTGGCAATGGCTGGAGCAGGCCGTCGGGCCGGCGGTGGCCCTGCCGACCGAATTTCCCGACGGCTACCACGTGCCGCAGCACCGTCACAGCCGCAGTCAATTGCTGCACGCGCTTGTCGGCGTCGTGCTGGTGACGACTCGGCATGGGCGCTGGATGGTGCCGCCCGATCATGCGATGTGGATTCCTGCCGGCACCGAGCATTCCGTCGAGATGCTTGGCGACGTCAGCATGCGCTCGGTCTATGTGATGCCGGACGCCATTGCCGGGCTGCCGGATGGCTTACGCGTCGTCGGCATCACCGATCTGATGCACAGCCTGATCGTGGAATCGGAAAAGCTGCCGCAGGGCGCCGAGCTTGAGGGGCGCGGCGGGCTGATCATGAGCCTGCTGCTGCATGAAATCCCGAACCTGCCGGAACGACCTCTCGGCCTGCCTTTTCCTTCGGATCCAAGGCTTGCGGCACTGTGCCGGCGCTTCGTCGCAGCACCCTCACCGCATGCGACGATCGACGAATGGGCCGATATCGTCGGCATGAGCCGCCGTTCCTTCACCCGCGCCTTTCATCGCCAGACCGGATTGTCGCTGTCGACATGGCGCCAGCAGGCCTGCCTGTTCGCGGCCTTGCCGAGGCTGGCGGATGGCGAGCCGATCACGAGGGTAGCGCTCGATCTCGGCTATGACAGCGTGCCGGCCTTCATCACCATGTTCAAGCGCATGTTGGGGGCGTCGCCGCGCGGCTATATGCGCGGCTCAAGGGACAACATCAGGGTGTCGAACGCTAGCGCATGACCCCGAAAGGATCATGCGCAAATCAAGGTGCGACGCGCTTTAGCGCGGGCAGAGATTTCAGTCGAACAGGCTCGACACCGATTCTTCGGTCGCCGTGCGCGAGATCGCCTCGCCCATCAGGTCGGCGATGGAGACGACGCGGATGTTGCTGGCGTCGAGCACCGTCTGGGTCGGCTGGATGGAATCGGTGATGACCAGTTCCTGCAGTTTTGAGGCGCCGATGCGGGCGATGGCGCCGCCGGACAAAACGCCATGGGTGGTGTAGGCGGTGACGCTGGTGGCGCCGGCGGCAAGCAGCGCATCGGCCGCATTGCACAAGGTCCCGCCCGAATCGATGATGTCGTCGATCAGCAGGCAATCCTTGCCGCGCACGTCGCCGATGACGTTCATGACTTCCGATTCGCCAGGCCGCTCGCGACGCTTGTCGACAATGGCAAGCTGGGCGTCGATGCGCTTGGCGAGGGCGCGGGCGCGGACCACGCCGCCGACATCCGGGGACACGACCATGACATTGGCAAGCCGCTTGTACTTCGCCTTCACATCGCGGGCCATGACCGGCACCGAGAAGAGATTGTCGGTCGGGATGTCGAAAAAGCCCTGGATCTGGCCGGCGTGGAGATCCAGCGTCAAGACGCGATCGACCCCGGCCCGGGTGATCATGTTGGCAACCAGCTTGGCCGAAATCGGCGTGCGGCCCGAGGCGCGGCGGTCTTGCCTTGCATAACCGAAATAGGGAATGACCGCCGTGATGCGCTTGGCCGACGAGCGCATGAAGGCATCGATCATGATGAGCAGTTCCATCAGGTGATCGTTGGTCGGGAACGAGGTGGACTGCAGGATGAAGACATCCTCGCCACGCACATTCTCCTGTATTTCGACGAAGATTTCCTGATCGGCGAAGCGCCTGACGCTGGCTTTGCCCAACGGGATGTTGAGATAGCGGGCGACCGCTTCGGCCAGCACCCTGTTGGAATTGCCCGCGAAAAGCTTCATGCACCGTTCCTGGTGAAGGATGGAGACTCTGGCAGACTCTCTTGAGCCCCTTAGTCGGGGCTTTTAGCGGCCCGTGCCGGTATTGCAAGCGTCGTGATCGGAATCCGACGGCTAATCTCAATAAACATGAACGGCGAGGAAAGCCGGCAACATGTCAGCCGGCCGGTCAGCCCGCCTGGCCGCCAAGCCATGTGGCAAACTGGTCGATCGTCTGGTCGGCGATCGCCTGCATGGTTTCCGGCGCGACAGCAGCCCAGCCTTCGCCATCATTGACCGAGGGCGCCTTCTGCTGACCGTTGATGCGATGCAGCCGGTTGCCTGCCGGGTCATAGACGTCCCAGACATAGATGACGGTGGTATCCTTGCCTTCCGACATCGTCGAGAAATAGCCTTTCAGCACGTGCGTCGGGGTCTGGCCGGCGCTTCCCGCCAAGGTGATGCCGCGCTGCTTGGCTCGCGTCTGAAGCTGCGCGGTCAATGGTGTGGCGGCTTCCACCGAGGCGCCGACGATCGGCGCCACCTGCAGACGGGTGCGTGCGATGACGGCGGCGCTTTTTGCCGGCAGCTCGGTCGCGGGCTGTGTTGTCGCGGAAGGCTGGGCCGTTGCGGAAGGCTGGGCGGTGGTTGCAGGTGCGGTGGCCGTTGCAGCCGCGCCGCTTCCCGGCGTTGGCACGGTCTGCGTCGACTGCGGGGCGATGGCCGAGGGTTCGAGAACGTCCTTCGCGTTGGTGCAGGCGGCCAGCGTCAGCGCCGCGAGCAATGACACGGTCGTCGCATGCGATCGCCTCATTTGCCTCAAAACTCCCTGGCGATGAACGCCTCTTGCATTCTTACCATTATGGATTCATTGCACAATCAAGTCGAGATCATGGCGGGACAGCGGCTTCGGCTGCGATTCAGTCGTCAGATAGGTGCGGCCAAGCGTCATTGCCGTCTCGGTTTCGGAGTCCATGATGATCATGTGGGCGAACAGCGTCATGTTTGGCGCGATCGGTTCGGGATTGCCCTGATAGAACATCGGCATGTCCATCCATGATGGGGTGAAGCGGGCGCCGAGCGAATAGCCGCAGGCGTTGAGCCGGTGCTTGGTCAAATTGTGGGTTTCGAGCGTGCGGGCATGCGCGTCGAAGACGTCGCCGAAGGTATTTCCGGGCGTCATCGCCTTTTCGACGGCCAGAAGTGCGGCGCGCGCAGCTTCGAACAGTTCCTGGTGACGTTTCGACACCTTGCCGGTCAGCACCGTGCGCATCATCGCCGCATGGTAATGGTGGAAGACGCCGGCCCATTCGAGCGTCAGCTGGTCGTTCTTGCTCAGCTTGCGGCGGCCAGCCTTGTAACGGCAAAGCAGCGCGTCCACGCCAGAGCCGATGATGAACTCGTTGGCCGGATAGTCGCCGCCGCCGGCAAAGATCGCGCCCTGCATGGCGGCGAGGATCAAGGCTTCGTCGCCACCCTGCTTGATCAGCGGCAGGGCCGCGTCCAACGCGTCGTCGGCGAGATTTGCGGCCTTTTCCACCTTGGCGATTTCGGCCGGGCTCTTGAACAGGCGCAGCCGGCTGACGATGCCGGACGCGTCGGCGATCTGGCCAAAGGTCTGCAATTGCTCGTCCAGGCGCCGGCCGTTGTAGGCGGTCAGGCCGTGGGTGTCGTATTCGACGCCGATGCGGGCGCCGAGCAGGTCGAGGTCGTTGAGCAAATTGCGCAGGTCGATCGCCGGATTGGCGCCGTCGCGATCGGTCCACAGCACGATGTTGTCGATGATCGAGGTGTGGCGCGCCTGGCGCAGATCGGCCGAGCGCGTGAGCAGGATCATTGAGCCGTCTGCCTTCACCACCAGGCACTGGAAGAAGCAGAAGCCGAACGTATCGTAGCCGGTCAGCCAGTACATGCTCTCCTGCGCAAACAAAAGGACGGCATCGAGCTTCTTCTCGGCGATCTCGATCATCAGCCGATCGCGGCGCGCGTCAAATTCCGACCGTTCGAAATGCAGCGCCATTATTCTGTCTCCAAAACGATTGCCGAAATCTGCCGCCCGTAATCCGGCTCCTTGCGATGGGTGCTGCGCCGGTAGGAATAGAACAGATCCTCCTCGGCATAGGTGCAGCGGCCGAGCCCATCGGCTGTGACGCCGGCCCTGGTCAGCCGATCGACCGTATAGCGGCTGAGGTCGAACATTGCATGTTCCGGCTTCGCTGACGGCGCGAAATAGCTGATATTGCCGGCGTCGGCCTCGACGAAGCGGGCGACGAATTCCGGGCCGACTTCATAGTTTTCCGGGCCGATGGACGGGCCGAGAACCGCAACGATGCGCTCGCGCCGGGCGCCGAGGCTTTCCATCGCCGCAATGGTGTTTTCCAGCACGCCTGACATGGCGCCCTTCCAGCCGGCATGGGCTGCGCCGACGATCCGCGCCTCGGCATCGGCGAACAGCACCGGTCCGCAATCGGCCGTCGAGGCGCCCACCGCGATGCCCGGCCGGTCGGTGACGACGGCGTCGGCCTTGGGCCGCTCGCCGGAAAAGGGCTGCCTGGCGATGACGACGTCGGGCGAATGGATCTGGTGGGCGGTCAACAGATGACTTGATGGCACGCCCATCCAGTCGGCGACGCGGCGGCGGTTCTCGGCGACCTGCGTCTGGTCGTCGCTCGAGCCAGTGCCGATGTTGAGGCCCTGATAGATGCCGCTGGAGACGCCGCCGACGCGGGTGAAATAGCCGTGGCGAATGCCTTGCGCCCGCGCTTTCTCCAGCAAGGGCGACCGAACGGGATCCGGTTTGGTCTGATTCAGCATGGCTGCGTTGTTGTCCGTGAGAGCGATTTCGTCAAGCGACAGTCCAAAAGATGGCGACAGTCCAAAGATGGCGACAGATCGGCGACAGTCGGAAGAGTGGGAGAGGCGGCAGCGAAAAGTCAATCCGCCGTCGCAAAAGGCGGAACGGCGACGCCGGCAGGCAGGACGGCAAGCACCTTGAACAGGTCGCCCATGGCTTGCGGACCGGCGAGGCGTTCGACCTCGCCTGCAATCTTTTCGCGAGCCGCCTCATTGGCATTGGCGCCGAGCTGACCGGCCCGTTCGAGAAGCCCCATTTCCACCAGGAATTCGCCTTGCGTGGAGAGATGGGCATCGAGGCCATGCGCCCGCACGATCGCGGCAAGGGCGGCGAAATCGACATGGGCGGTGAGATCGGCTTCGCCCGGATTGGCCAGCACATCTTCGTAATCGTGCTTGCGCAAGGCCTGCAACGTGTCGCCGATCCCTGGCTGGAGGTAGCCATAGTCGACGAACAGGCCGGCGCCACCGAGCCCGGCCAATCGCTCGGCGATGGTCGCCATCAGCGCGGCTCGGGCCGGCGCGACCTCAATGATCGCGCCCTGTGGCGCGTTTTCGGCATCGTCCGGCAACAACGTCGGGTCGACCGAGGCGGCGCCGGCGAAGACGTGCAATTCGTCGGCGCCATCGAGGCCGATCATCCGTTCGCGCCAGCCTGTTCCGGCGCGGACGAACTGGCGGATCGGCACCGCGTCGAACACTTCGTTGCCGACGATGAAAAGCGGGGCCTGCGGCAGCGTGTCGATGCTTTCGTGCCAGCCGATCGCGGCAGGCGTGGCGGCAAGCGTTTGCTTCTGGACATCAGCCAGCCGCGGGCTGGTCTCGATCATGGCGAACGATGCACCGGCGGTCAGCGCCGGATCGAGCCGCGAAAACGTGCGCAGCATGTCCTTCATCAGCGTGCCGCGGCCGGGGCCGATCTCGGCGATGGTGACCGGCATCGGCCGGCCGGTCGCGAGCCAGGCTTCGTAGAGCCAGACGGCGACCAGCTCGCCGAACATCTGGCTGATCTCCGGCGCGGTGACGAAGTCGCCGGCAGCCCCGAACGGCTCGCGCGTCGTATAATAGCCGTCCAGCGGATCGAACAGGCAAAGCGCCATGTAGTGGTTGACGGGAATCGGCCCCGCCGCAGCGATCAGCTCGACGATGCGGGCTTTCAGCTGGGTCATACCGGCTGTGGCTGCGAAACCGGCCTAGGGCGACGTGCGTCCATTCGGAAAGTACGCCCTGGCACTTTGATTCTACGCATCGTGCTTTCCCAAAATCGATTCCGATTTTTGGGCCGATGCGGTAGCGGTCGCCATCGCCCAGATGCCGGCCAGCAGCATCGGCAGCGACAGCACCATGCCCATGGTCAGCCAGCCGGTGCCGAGGAGGTAGCCGAGCTGCTGGTCGGGCTCGCGGAACAATTCGACAAAGATGCGCGAGAGACCGTAACCGGCGATGAAGGCGCCGCCGACGAAGCGCGGCGTCTTCAGCTTGAGCCTGGAATGGGTGAGGAAGCGCAGGACCAGGAACAGCACCAAGCCTTCGAGCAGCGCCTCGTAGAGCTGGCTTGGATGGCGCGCAAAGGGCCCGCCATTGGGGAATTCGACCGCCCATGGCACGTCGGTCGGCCTGCCCCAGAGTTCGGAGTTGATGAAATTCGCCATGCGGACGAGGCCAAGGCCGACCGGCACGCCGGCCGCCACCACGTCGAACAGCGACCAGGTGCGGATGCCGCGCGACCAGGAAAACAGCGTCATGGCGAGGACGACGCCGAGCAGCCCGCCATGGAAAGACATGCCGCCCTGCCAGACGGCAAGGATATCGAAGGGTTGGGCGATGTAGCGCGGCAGGTCGTAAAACAGCACGTAGCCGGTGCGGCCGCCAAGCACCACGCCGATAGCCGCCCAGACGATGAAATCGTCGAGATCCTCGGGCTTCATCGGCACCGTGCCGTCGGGCCAGAGCCTTGCATTGGTGACGAGCCGCTTGGCATACCACCAGGCGAAGAGAATGCCGACGATGTAGCCGACGCCGTACCAATGCACCGCCAGCGGCCCGATCTGGACGATGACCGGGTCGATATTGGGGAAGGGCAGGGCGGCCAGCGGCAGCATAAGATACTCGCTCAACAGGATCTCCCGGTTGCGATCACGTTCGGGCGCGGACCATGCGGCAGGGTTTTGACGGGGTCAAGGCGACGTGGATGCTTGCATTCCGCGTCGCGCGCCACTACGTCAAATCGAGCAAGCGAGGATTTTCCATGTCGACCGGACCGAACCGCATTCTCGATGAATTCGCCAAGCTGATGACCGACGCTGCCGGTGCCGCGCAAGGCGTGCGCCGCGAAGTGGAAACCGCCTTCAAGGGGCAGGCCGAACGCGTTCTCAACTCGATGGACCTGGTGCAGCGCGAAGAATTCGAGGCCGCCCGCGACATGGCGGTAAAAGCCAGGGAAGAAAACACCCGTCTGGCTGCCCGCATCGAAGTGCTTGAGGCGAAGCTCGCCGAATTGACCGGGCAGGCCGCGCCTGCGGCTGCGGCAAAGCCCAGATCAAAAAAATAATCGTTAAACTTTTCCACAAAGCACAATCGCAAAAAGCGCTTTGCCGTGAATCGCTTACCGGCATTGCGTGAATCTTTGTGACAGCGGCTTTCCACATGCGAATGACGCAGTGCGAAAAATTGGGCTGGTCACGCGAGTCCCGATCAATAGACTGAATTTGTTGCATGATTCGGAGCAGGGTCATGCGCCGGGCGGTGGGGTCCGGTCTGGGGTCTTTGCGTCGACGAAGTCCCGGCCGTCCGAGTTCTAGACAAGATTGTTCGTTGTGTGTGCCTCTCCCGCGGAGCGTGTGGTGGCGCTCCGCTCCCGGAACGACAGGAAGCATTCATGGAACTTCTCGAACTCGAATTCTCGCGCGAAATCCATCCGGTGGATGTTATCGAGCAGGTGGCGCACAACAACGAGTGGTCATTCGAACGGGCCGGCGACGACGAGATTTCGATTTCGGTTGCCGGAAGCTGGACCGACTACCACGTCTCATTTTCCTGGATGGAGGATTTCGAGGCACTGCATCTGGCCTGCGCTTTCGACATCAAGGTGCCGGAGGCGCGCGCCCTCGAAGTGATGCGGCTGCTTTCGCTGATCAACGAGCAGATGCTGTTCGGCCATTTCGACCTCTGGGAGCAGGAGGGCGCGATCATGTTCCGCCAGTCGCTGCTGCTCGCCGGCGGAGTCGAGCCGTCGAGCCAGCAGGTCGAGGTGCTGTTGTCGTCGGCGCTGGAGGCCTGCGAATGCTATTTCCAGGCGTTCCAGTTCGTCGTCTGGTCGGGAACCTCGGCCAAGGATGCGCTGGCCGGCGTCCTGTTCGAGACCTACGGAAACGCCTGAGCCAGGACCTGAACCTCCATGAGTTCGAGCAGCCAGCGCAAGCCCGAGATCAGCTTCGCCGATTTCGATCGTGTCGACATTCGTGCCGGCACGATCGTCGAGGCCGAGCCGTTTCCGGAGGCGCGCAAGCCGTCGATCAAGCTGAAGATCGATTTCGGCCCTGCCATCGGGGTGAAGAAATCGTCGGCGCAGATCACCAAATACTATGCGCCGGAGACGCTGATCGGCCGGCAGGTGTTCGCGGTGATCAACTTTCCGCCGCGCCAGATCGGCCCCTTCATGTCGGAAGTGCTGACGCTTGGATTTCCCGACGAGGAGGGTGCGGTCGTCCTCGGTGCGATCGAACGCAGGGTGCCTGACGGCGGCCGACTGTTCTAGCTTCGTCGTCCACGGGCGGAGCGGGAGCGAAGCCGACGCGCGGACTTCCCTTGGCCGCTCCTGGCGAGCCAGGCTGGACGAGCCAAATGCCCTCTACTTGAGAGATTAGATGGTTTGGACCACCCCAAATGGATTAGTCGACAGCCCAACGGCCCAGGCTTATTGTTTTGACGCGGCATCTGTCGGGCTGTGCCGCCAATTCTGGGGAGGATACGATGGTTCGACTGCTGACTGCGATTTTCGCTGTGCTTTCCCTTTGCCTTTTTTCGGGGTCGCCCGCCAACGCCGACCCCGTCGACGATCAGGTGAAAGCCGCTTACGTGGCCTGGGACGCTGCGTTCAACAAAGCAGACGCAAAGGCGGTTGCGGCGTTCTACACCGACGACGCGATCTTCTTGCCCGCCACCCATGACATCATCAAGGCACCGGACGGGGTCGAGAAATTCTTTGGCGGCCTCTTCGGCATGGGAGTGACAGGCCACAAGCTCGAACTGATCGAAGCAGAAGGTGACGGCAACCTGCTGTTTGGCACGGCGAAATGGTCGGCCAAGGGTAAAGACGCCAATGGTGCGGATCAGCCGTGGGCCGGGGTGGCAACCCACGTCTTCGAAAAGCAGGCAGATGGCAGCCTGAAACTCCGGCTGCACACCTTCAACTGATCAACGGCGTTCTCTGCATCCGACGGGAGGGGTCCGCTACCGGGTCGCTGCCCCACTCGCAGCGCGGGGTTCTCGCGAAGGATCTTTTCGAGCGGCCCTACTTTCAGAAGCGCCCAAGTCATCGCGTCGAGATCGCCGCGCTGCACCCAGCCGCCTCAGGTGTGCGGCGTATGTGTTCGGGGCGCCCCTCTATGCCTTCCACATCGTCGAGCGCAGAACGGCCTGCATGTGCTCCTTGAGGTCGAGCTCGCCGCGCGCCTCGACATTCAATAGATACTTTGCCTTGGTCCGCCGATCGGCTTCGTAGACAGCGGGATAGGAGCAGACAGCCACCAGCGCTTTTTCTCCAGCCCGGCCAGCCTTGGCACAGCTAGCCTTGGCACAGTCGCGGCCGCTACTGCCCCTTTCGTGGACGGCCCTGCCGAACGCCGCGTACGTTGCCCTATGCGCTTCGATCAACGCCCGCAGCTCGCGGGATGGTACCTGGTTCCGTCGCTGCGGTTCGCTGGCGATGGCCGTTCCGACAACGGTTGAAGTGATCACGGCGCTTGCGGAATTGAGGATCAAGGTGCGGCGGTTGACCCTGGACATGGCGAACTCCTGGAACTGTGCTGGCAGTGGGACCGCGCCCAGCCGCACGCCCACCATAGCATCACGGGCAGCCGAATCCTGTCAGGATGTTCAGTCCAGGCATAAGCGAGATGTCGGCAGGCCATCCGCATCACGAGCACGCTCGTGCCGTCGCCGATGCCTTTTGGTGCGGCTCGCCGCCTCAACCCAACAAGTTCTTCAGCGAAGGCGCCGCTCGCAGGTCACGGAATGGATCCTCGGGTCTGCGCGTCGGCTTCGCCGCCGCTTCGCCCGTGGATGACGAAAGGTGGTGTCAGTTTTCGCTGGGTGCCCAGCGCCTCTCCAACCGTTTCCAGGAACATTTCCGCGCAGGCTTTCCAGCTATAGCGCATTGCCCGTTGGCGCGCCTCGGCGCGATCGACATCGAGCGCGGCGAGCGCGGCCTCACGCAAATCGTTCGACACCGCTCCGCCGACGCCGTCGCCGACAATGTCGATTGGTCCGGTCACCGGATAGGCTGCGACCGGAGTGCCGCTGGCCAGCGCCTCGATGATGACATTGCCGAACGTGTCGGTGCGGCTGGGAAAGACGAAGACATCGGCAGAGGCGTAGATTTCGGCCAGTTCGTCGTTCGGGCGGTGGCCAAGGAAGTGGGCATCGGGGTATCTCGCCCTAAGCCTGGCCAACTCAGGCCCCTCGCCGACGACCACCTTGCTGCCGGGCAAATCCAGATCGAGGAAGGCGGCCAGGTTCTTTTCGATCGCAACGCGGCCGACGCAGAGGAAGATCGGTCGCTTGAGCCCCAGATCCTTTTTCTTGTCCGGCCGGAAATGGTCGGTATCGACGCCGCGCGTCCATGGCCTGAGCTTGCTGAAGCCACGCGCCGCCAGATCGTCCGCCAGCGATTGGGTGGCGACCAGCGTGCCTTGTCCGGAATTGTGGAAATCGCGAAGCCAGCGATAGGCCCAGGCTTCCGGTATAGGCAGGCGCGCGCTCAGATATTCCGGAAAGCGCGTGTGATAGCTTGTCGTGAACGGCCGGCCTGCCTTGCGGCAATAGCGCCGCGCCATGATACCGAGCGGGCCTTCGGTGACGATATGGATATGATCGACGTTGCGCGCTTCGATCAGGCGCTCGACGCGGCCTGGCGTCGTCAGCGCCAGCCGGATGTCCGGGTAGGTCGGCAGCGGCAAGGTGCGAAAGATATTCGGGGTCAGGAAGTCGGTCTCGACGTCGAAGGATTTCAGGGTTTCTGAAAGCCGTTCCAGCGTATGGACAACGCCGTTGACTTGCGGGCGCCAGGCGTCGGTGACCATCAGGATGCGCATAGCAGGCCTTTGCTTGAAAGGTCGTCGGTTTCCTTGATGCGAGGCCGCAAAGCCGAATCAATCAGGATCACGCGCTTCATGCGCGCTCTTCAGCATGGTTTCGTGACGGGCCGATGAAGGCATAGCCGATGGCCGTCTACAACCACCTGAAAAGCACGATGCGTAGGTTCAAAGTGTTAGAGCGTCTAATTGGACGCACGTCGCTATAATCAGGCCGGAACCTTGATGATGGCGCGCAAGCCGCCGAGCGGGCTCTTGTCGAGCATGATGTCGCCGCCATGGCTGCGGGCGATGTCGCGTGCGATGGCAAGGCCAAGGCCGGTGCCGCTGGCGTCGAGGTTGCGGGCCTCATCAAGCCGCACGAAAGGCTTGAACACGTGCTCGCGCTTTTCGGGCGGAATGCCCGGACCGTCGTCGTCGATGGTGACGAGCAGCGTGCCGCGGCCGTGGTTGGCGTTGATCTCAACCGTCTTGGCATAACGGAAGGCGTTGCCGACGACATTGGACAACAGCCGGGCAAAGGCGTGCGGCCGCACATGCACATTTGGATCGCCGGCGAGCGAGGTCGACAGTTTGCGCTTGCGCAGCGTCGCCTCCTCGCCGAGCTTGTCGAAATAGGCTTCAAGGTTGAAACGGCCGGCGTCTTCCGTCGCCTCGCCGCGGGCGAAGGCGAGATAGCCTTCCAGCATGGACTGCATGTCGTCGATGTCCTGGCCGAGCGCCTCGGTGTCGGCCTTGGTCCCGGTCAGCGCAAGCTGCAGCTTGAAGCGGGTGAGGATTGTCCTCAAGTCGTGACTGACGCCGCTCAGCATGGCGGTGCGCTGTTCGAGCTGGCGTTCGATGCGTTCGCGCATCTGGATGAAGGCAAAGCCGGCGCGGCGAACCTCCTCGGCGCCGCGCGGACGGAAATCGAGCGGCATCGGCCGGCCCTTGCCGAAACTTTCGGCGGCCTCGGCCAGCGTCAGGATCGGCCGGATCTGGTTGCGCAGGAACGGGATGGCGATCATCAGCAGCACCAGCGAGGTGCCGACCATCCAAATCAGGAAAATGTGCGTGTTCGAGGCGTAGGCCTGGCTGCGGCGGACGAAGGCGCGCAGCACCTTGCCCTCAAGCTGGACGCGGACCTCGATGATGTTGGAATTGCCGACCGTATCGATCCAGAACGGACGGTTGATCTGATGGGTGATCTCGGACGAGAGAATTTCGTCGAGGATCGAGAAGAACGGCTTTGGACCCGGCGCCGGCAGCGGATCGGGCGGCAGCAGGTCGATCTTCAGCTGCATGCGATCCTGCGCGATGCGGATGATGTTGGCGTAGTCGGCGTCGTTTGGATAAGTTTCCACCAGGTCGACAATCGCCGCAATGTCGCGGACCGTGGCCTGCGACAGGCGCTGCGTCACGGTCTGCCAGTGGCGTTCCATGAAGACAAAGGCGAGCACCGATTGCAGCAGGATCATCGGCGCGATGACGATGATCAGCGAGCGGGCATAGAGCCGCTTCGGCATGTAAAGCGAAACGAGGCGCCAGAACCGTTTCCAGGCAAGCGGCACGGCCTTCAGCGCCCGCCTGGCGCGAGCGCTCAAGCCGCGATCTCCCGGCCGTTCCAGTTGCGTGGTCGCCATTCGCCCTTTTTGCTCATCTGCAGCCACTCGACAAGGGGCTGCGGGCGGCAGTCTATTCCACGCTGAGCCGATACCCAATACCGCGCACGGTCTGCAGCCAGACCGGATTGGACGGATCGCGCTCGATCTTGCGGCGCAGTCTGTTGATCTGGACGTCGATGGTGCGCTCGCCGACTTCGGACTCGTCGCCGACAAGTTCATGACGCGGAATCGTTTCGCCGGCCCGCGCCGCAAAGATCGCCAGGATCTCCTGCTCGCGGTCGGTCAGCTTCAGAGCCTCGCCGCCGCGCTTGAGCTCCCGCCTGGCGATCTGGAACGTGTAAGGCCCGAAAACCAGTTGCTCGACCTTGGGCGTCGTCGTCGGACCGCCGCGGCGCAGGATGTTGTTGATGCGCAGGATCAATTCGCGGGGATCGAAAGGCTTCGGCAGATAGTCGTCGGCGCCGGCCTCGAGCCCGGTGATCCGGCTGTCGGTCTCGGAGAGCGCGGTAAGCATCAGGATCGGCACGTTCTTGGTTGCCCGCAGCGCCTTGGCGAGATCGACGCCGGTTTCGCCCGGCATCATGATATCGAGCACCAGCAGATCGAAATCGAGGCCGGCGAGCTTGCGCCGCGCTTCGCCGGAATTTCCGGCAACGGTGACGCGAAAGCCGTTTTCGGTCAGATATTGTTTGAGAAGATTGCGGATACGGGTATCGTCATCGATCACCAGCAGATGCGGCGCGTCGTCGTCCGGTGCTGCCGGCTGATCAACCCTGTCAATGGTCTCCATGGCTTTTCCCTGACGTTTTTGCGGGCACAATGTCGATCTGCGCCCTTAGTTCCGGATTGACCATCGCTTCCAGGAAGCGCTCGATCAAGGCGCGTTCGGTGGCTCCGGAATCTTCCAATGCAGCATGGATGCGGCGTGACTGTGGCCGTGCCAGCGCCAGCGCCAGGGCGCGGCCCCTGGCTGTCGGATAGAGCTCGCGCTGGCGGCGGTCGCGCGGACCCTGCAACTGGACGATGTGGTCGGTGTCGATCAGCTGCTTGAGCACGCGCGCCAGGCTCTGCTTGGTGATCTTCAGCACGTCGAGGAGTTCGGCGACCGTCAGGCCCGGCCTGCGATTGACGAAATGCAGAACCCGGTGATGGGCGCGGCCGAAGCCATAGTCGGACAGGATCTGGTCGGGATCGGAGGTAAAATCGCGATAGGCGAAGAAGAACAGTTCGATGATGGCAAAGTCGATGCCGTCCTCGTCAGTGATCGCCGTCCTGATCGGTTTGCCGGCTGGGTGGCTGCGATCCGTCATCTTTTCTCCGTGCGAAAGGGAATTATGTCAGTACTATTGACGTAATTTCCCGGCAATGGTAATTTTTGACAAGCTTTTCGGCGGATTGCGAACGAAAAGGCAAGGGGAAGCCGTTTTTCCGGAACTTCCTGAGTTTGCCAGACCTTATATATCCGCCTACGCTTCGAGATACCCGCCGCCCGGTGCGGCGGACAAGAAACGCAACGACACAATAATGTGCGGGCGGCCGCCCGCGGGAGGTTACCATGGCATCCGTTCCCTTTGACCAAATGGACGGCTTTATCTGGACGAACGGCGAGTTCGTCCAATGGGCCGACGCCAAGATCCACGTGCTGACCCATGGCCTGCACTACGCCAGCGCGGTGTTCGAGGGCGAACGCGCCTATGGCGGCGAGATTTTCAAGCTGACCGAACACAGCGAGCGCCTGCACGAATCGGCACGCCTGCTCGGCTTCAAGATTCCCTATTCGGTTGCCGAGATCGACGACGCCTGCCGCACGCTGTTGAAGAAGCAGGGTTTTCAGGATGCCTATGTCCGGCCGATCGCCTGGCGCGGCAGCGAACAGATGGGCGTCTCGGCGCAAAACAGCCGGATCAACTGCGCCATCGCCATCTGGCAGTGGCCCAGCTATTTCGATCCGGCACAGAAGCTGAAGGGCATCCGCCTCGATCTGGCCGAATGGCGCCGCCCCGACCCGCGCACCGCGCCGTCGAAATCGAAGGCTGCCGGCCTCTACATGATCTGCACCATGTCCAAGCATGCCGCCGAAGCCAAGGGCTATGCCGACGCCATGATGCTCGACTGGCGCGGCCAGGTTGCGGAAGCGACCGGCGCCAACATCTTCTTCGTCAAGGACGGCAAGATCCACACACCCACCCCCGATTGCTTCCTCGACGGCATCACCCGCCGTACAGTCATTGGTCTTGCCAAGGATCGCGGCTTCGAGGTGATCGAGCGCACCATCATGCCGGAAGAGCTCGAAGGCTTCCAGCAGTGCTTCCTCACCGGAACGGCGGCCGAGGTGACGCCCGTTTCTGAAATCGGTCCCTACCGATTCGAGGTGGGCGAAATCGCCAAGACTCTGATGAACGACTATTCTGCGGCCGTTCAACCCAAGCATGCGATTGCTGCAGAATAACGAAAGTCACAACTTTTTTAACAAGTAGGGGCGGTTTTCGGACTGCCCCTTTTATTTAAGCCCTTCTGCATTTGACTTTCGCCCAGTTCGGCGTCTCATGATGCTGTCGGCCCGGGAGGCTGGCAGCTATGGAGGGACTGGTAATATGGACATGAACACGCTTCTTCAGATCATTGTTCAGGTGATTATGGGTGTCATTGGTGGCCAGGCGGTGGGCGCGGCGCTCAAAACAGCGGCAATGGGGCAGCTTACCAAAATCCTCGGCGGCGCCCTTGGCGGCGTCGGCGGCGCGGCCATCCTGGGCAGCCTGCTCGGCGGCGGCACGATCGATCCGGCTGCGGCCGCAGCGGTAACGGGCGGATTGGGCAGCGCGCTGAATGTGCAGAACATCCTCGGCGGTGCCGGTGGTGGCGCCATTCTGACAGCCATCATCGGCGCGGTGATGAATGCGACGAAGAAGTAAGCCTGGCGGTTTCGGGCTTTAGCGTGGGCGGCTTCGGCCGCCCATTTCATTTTTGCGTTGTCGCGACAGCCGGATGCGGTGGACGATGTTCGCGTGTGTCTCTAAATCAGAAGCGACACAGCGAAAGGACGATCATGGGTCAGCTCAACGCCGGCATCGTGCCGGTCACGGCGTTCCAGCAAAACTGCACCATCCTCTTCGACATGGACGACAGGCAAGGCGTCGTCGTCGATCCCGGCGGCGACATCGACAAGGTGCTGGCAGTGCTCAAGGACAATGCGATCGATGCCGGCGCGATCTGGATCACGCATGGTCACATCGACCACGCCGGCGGCGCCATGGGGCTAAAGGAGGCGCTCGGCATCGAGATCATCGGTCCGCATGAGGCCGACCGCCCGTTGCTTGCCAATCTCGAGAAGCAGGCGAAACACTACGGCATCACCGATCCGGTGCGCAACTGCGTGCCCGACCGCTTTCTCAGCGAAGGCGATACCGTCTCGTTCGGCCAGCACGTGTTCGAAGTCTTTCATTGCCCGGGCCACGCGCCCGGCCATGTCGTCTACTACAATCGTGCTGCGAAGTTCGCCCATGTCGGCGACGTATTGTTCCGCGGCTCGGTCGGGCGCACCGATCTTCCGGGCGGCGACCACGCCGCGTTGATCGCCTCTATCAAGGACAAGCTTCTGCCGCTCGGCGACGACATCGGCTTCATCTGCGGCCATGGTCCCGGTGGCCGCTTCGGCGAGGAGCGCCGGAGCAATCCATTCCTGATTTAAACGCGTCGTGGCTGCGGAGCCTCACGCGATGCGCGCATCAGTCTCTTGCCTTACAGTAAATCGTGTCGCGATTTAAAATGGCCTCGTATCCGGCAGCTTTGAAGCAGTTTCTGCATTCGGTTGGCTCGAACAGGTGGCAGAGATCGCCAAGAGCTGCGCAGAGCGCGTCGCGCCCCTTAGCGAACCAGTTGAGCGGCGCGCTCGTTCTTGTGGAATTTAGCTGCACAACGAGGAGAAATCTAAATGCCTAGGGCCTTGATCGTATGGGGCGGCTGGAGTGGTCACCAGCCGCAGGAGTGCGCCGATATCGTAAGGAACATGCTCACGGAAGACGGTTTCGATGTTCGCGTCGAGGACACGACTGCCGCGTTCACAGATGATAAGCTCGCGGATATCGATCTTATCGTGCCAATCGTCACGATGTCGACGATCCAGCAGGACGAGGTCAAGGCCCTGTGCAGGACCGTTGAAAACGGAGCGGGCCTCGCAGGCTTCCACGGCCAGATGGGAGATTCCTTCAGAGACGCAGTCGAATATCAGTTCATGGTCGGCGGGCAATGGGTTGCGCACCCAGGCGACATTATCGATTACAAGGTCGATGTCGTGTGTTCCCAGGATGCTATTATGGAAGGCATCGAGAGCTTCCCGTACCGATCAGAACAATACTACATGCACGTCGATCCATCCAATGAGGTCCTTGCGACCACGACCTTCTCTGGCGAACATGCAAGCTGGATCAAAGGTGTGGTCATGCCTGTCGTCTGGAAACGCCGCCATGGAAAGGGTCGGGTTTTCTATTCGTCACTCGGCCATGCAGCTAGTGAATTCGAAAACGCCTCTATGCGCACCATCATGCGCAGGGGCTTGAATTGGGCCAGCAGATAGCGGCCGGATCTCATCAATCCACACCAGTGTGACCGAAGTTGAAACCGAGGTTTGATCGGGTTCGGAATGTTTCGATCCCAGGTCGGACGCATGCTCCGCGCAAGGGTCCCCTTGTTGACGATGATAAACAGCGGCCCAATCCTCGGCCCTTCAAGT
This sequence comes from Mesorhizobium sp. WSM4848, assembly GCF_055811375.1. Taxonomy (NCBI): domain Bacteria; kingdom Pseudomonadati; phylum Pseudomonadota; class Alphaproteobacteria; order Hyphomicrobiales; family Phyllobacteriaceae; genus Mesorhizobium; species Mesorhizobium sp. WSM4848. The sequence goes on along the minus strand of NZ_JBVVPX010000014.1, from coordinate 50,958 downwards.
TATCGTCACCAGAGAACATTAATCCCGCCGGCGGTGTGCCCTAGATGTTCGATCCCGTCCATGGCTCGGTGGCCTGACATCGCGGGACAAAGCATCGCTAATCCGCTGACAGGCATCTGGGGGACGCGCAATCGCGACGCTTTAATTCATGCCGACAACAAAAAAGCGCTGCCTTGCGGACAGCGCTTTTGTTCGCGGGCAGGGAAGCCTCAGTTCGCGGTGCAGAAATGCTGTTCGCCGTCATAGCCGGTGAACGTGCCGGTGTGGGCGTTGAAAGAGCGATAGCGATCCGAACAATATTCATACCAGCCGCGGGTCCATGGCTCGGCATAGCCGTCATTGTAGACGACCCGCGGTTGCGCGTAGTAGCGGCGCACCGGGGCGGGCCGTCGATAACGACCATAATCGTCATAGCCAGAGTCGTAATAGCTGGGCTGCGGGTTGTTGAGCGCACCAACGATCAGGGCGCCGGCCGCGAGGCCAAGGACGCCTGCCGCGATCGCATCGCCATTGCCACGATGATGGTGCCGGTGGCGCCAGTCACCAGCGCTGGCCGCTGGCAAGGTCGCGAGCGTGGTTGCAACGATCGCGGCGGACAGGACGGCGGTCTTGAAAATTCGGTTCATCTCGGTCTCCTTCATGCCGGCCCGGGTAATCTGCGGCCCGGGTAATCTGGGGGATGCGGTCCGGCTTTACCGAAGATTAGTAGGCGACCGTGGCTGAACGGGGACTGAACGAAGTTGGCGGGCTGGGACCAGTCGATTCATCGATCAGGCATGGCGCAAGGCACAAATATCGTGTGCTCAACAAGGAGCGGAACTGCGCCAGCGGATCGCCCGACGCTGTCTCGAACTCGGCTCAGCCGATCGACAGGTTGACGGCTTTCGGACCCTTGCCGCGCTTGTCCGGCTCAGTGTCGAATGTTACCTTCTGCCCATCCTCAAGACCGGGAAGACCCGACGCCTGCACGGCCGAAATATGGACGAAGACATCCTTCGCGCCATCATCCGGCGTTATGAAGCCGAAGCCTTTGGCATGATTGAAGAATTTGACGATGCCGGTCTGCGGCATGGGAAGCTCCTTTGATCCCATCAAGTCCAGTCTCGGGCCGGCAAATGCCCGAGTGGAAATTTGTCGTTTATTTTAGCGCCATCGGCAAGAGAAAGTTTTGCGAGCAGTGGCTTGCCGCCGTGCCACGAAAAAAGGCGCGACGAAACCGCCGCGCCTTCGAAACTCGGGTCCGGCGCTGAAAGCCGGGTCAAGGCCTTTGGAGGGGCCTCGGGCTCATTCCTGGCACCCCCGGGCGGACATGCGTTCCTGGCATGTCCGGCCTGGCATGCGCGGCGACGGTTCAGTCCGCGCGGAGATTGACCGCCTTCGGTCCCTTGCCCATGCGGTCGGGCTCGACATCGAACGTGACCTTCTGGCCATCGACGAGCGTGCGCAGGCCCGAAGCCTCGATCGCGGAGATGTGGACGAACACATCCTTGGCGCCGTCATCTGGCGTGATGAATCCGAAGCCTTTGGTAGCGTTGAAGAATTTAACGGTGCCGGTCTGGGCCATTGGGGAAACTCCTTCACCCGTGTCAGTCTTTGTGGTTTGCCCGCCGCCTGACGCCGTGGGCAAGTCCCGGTGGTTGCTTCGGCAGTCATGCATGGCGCATGATTAGAACCCCCGCCGAAAAACGGGGCCGTCAGAGATTCACAGTATCGGGGAAAGGTCGTCCAAAACGTTCCGCTCTCCGGGTCGCAAATGCCCGAACACAAAATTTATCGCACGGAAACGCGATGGTTGCAAGGTAGCGCCAACGGCCGCTCATGGACGCATTCGCACACATGGCATCGACAAAGCGGGGATGCTCGCCCGGTGGTCATAAGCCATAGCCCGGCCACGCATGGTCCAGCCGGCTGGGAACCTGCAAACAGGGGTTGCATTCGGCGGGTGGAATGGCGAGGATCGGCTGGGCGTATTTTGCATTTTTTGCGCATATGTCCCAAACCGCCCGCACCCTCGGGTCGGGGCCCCGCGGGCATGCCTTTGGGTGACGTGCATTGGAGCGGGGGCTCGAGGGAGGTCTGGTGATGAAGTTTCTTGCGGCAATCTTCTCGCGGCAGGGTTTTGCCATCCTGTTGCTGTCGGCAGTTCTTGCAGCCTGTACCGCGGTGGTGGTGGAGGAGGACGGACCGGGGTACCGCCCGCCTCGGCCCGAGCCGCAATTTTGCACCAGACAATATGATCCGGTCTGCGCCCGGCGCGGTGGCGACCGCCAGACCTTCGCCAATGCCTGCCTTGCCGAGCGGGCCGGATATCGGATCATCAGCGGCGGCCAGTGCCGCGACGGTGGCGGTGATGGAGAACAGACGTTCTGCACCCGCGAATACCGCCCGGTCTGCGCCCGCCGCGGCAGCGCGTTGCGCACCTTCCCCAACGCCTGCGAGGCTCGCGTCGCCGACTATCGCATCGTTGACGACGGTCCCTGCTGAGAGGCTGGTTTTATCCCCGCCTCCAGGCGGGGAGGGGCTCATCCATCAACTGGTGAACATGGTGGCGACGGTTGATGGGTGGCTAGCTGTTTGGATCGTCGGCCACTTCGAGATTGTCTTCCGTGGTGACCCGCTCATGGGTCTCCTCGTCGCTGCGGATGCGGTATTGCGGCGAGCCGTCCTTGACCGGCAGCTTGCTTTTGATCTGGAACAGCTCGGCGGTCTTCTGAACAAGGCCGGTGCGGCTCTTCATGCGAACGATCTGGCCGATCGCGAAAAGATGCGCAGGCGTGTCGGTGCGCGGGCGTGCGTTCTGCTGGAAGCGGATCATGCGGCATTCTCCTGGTCGCGCCTCAGCGCGGTTTCGAGTTCGGCGAAGTCGATTGCGACCAATTGGCTGGTCTGGCTTTTCACCGTCCTTGCCGGCAGATGGATGAATGTGGCGACACGGCGCCAGGCAAGCCACGAGATGCCATCGACAAGCTCCTCATCGTGGTCGATGTCGTAGTCGCCGGCCGGCAATTGTCCGTCCAGGCCGCCAATCATGAAGGGTGCCTCGAAATGCGCGATGGAATGGGTAGTTCGGCCAGACATTCTCGTGCCTCGAAGTGTCGTCCCGGCTTGAATCCGATAAGGTGGTGCCCGCTTCGCGGCACCGGGACTTAAGGTCGTGGGTCCCTGTTCGGCAATTTGGATATCGGCAATTTGGGTATCGGCGATCTGGAATGAGTTTGGCGGGTCGAGAACTTCTGACGCCGCGAGATGCCAAGCTTGGCCCAAAAAACGATCTCAATTCACTAATCCCAAATTGCGGTTTATTCAAGAAGATTCCCGCCTGTCGCCGACCTTGCCGTAAAATTACTTTTCTAGGGCTATTTGGGAAATGGTGATACGATCCGGAAACTTCACAAGAATTGTTTGAAATTGTGCCGGAAAAATTCATCCTGGCATCGATTTTTATTTACATCTGAAAGGAAAAACCATGGTTTCCGTGAAAACACCTGATGGTTCGGCCGTAACAATCAAGCCGATTGTCAAGCAGGTCGCCGGGCCTGCGAAAGTCATGTCGGCACGGCTGACGATACGAAGTGACGAGGCAGCAAGGCGCAAGATCGCCGATACTGACGGCACGCTGCGGCGGGCCAGACAGGTTGCGGAGACCAACCGCCTGATTTGACATGGTCGGGCCATGAACCCTAGGATTTCCGGTAAGCTGGCCTGCGAACCCTTGAACCTGCCGCGCCGATGGCCTAGATCGCGACAGGCGGACAAAACACGGCAGGTTTCCCATCAACAGAGATCCGAGAAGACCGGCAGGCGCGGGCGCCAATTTCAGCTCAGGCGGACAGCCGCCGCTGGGGCTCGACCAGCGCGTGCAGCAGGCACTGCAATTGCATCAGGCGGGGCGCCGGCAGGAAGCCGAGATGCTCTACCGGCAGGTGCTGGTGCAAAAGCCCAATCATGCGGCGGCAGCCCATTTCCTCGGTTTGCTGCTGCATCAGACCGGGCGCAGCGCCGAAGGACTTGATCTGCTCGAACAGTCGGTGCGCCTGCAACCCAAGAATCCAGATTTCCTCAACAATCTCGGCACGGTGATGCGCGACCTCGGCCGTGTCGGTGCAGCCGTCGATTTCTTCCGTGGCGCGGTGGCAATCCGGCCGGACCAACTCGCGGCGCGCGACAATCTCGGCTCCTCGCTGAAGCAACTCGGCCAGTTCGAGGGCGCGGAGGAGATTTATCGCGGCACCATCGGTCGCAACCCGTTCCATGTCCGCGCCCGCATCGGGCTTGCCGAAACGCTGCAGGAGGCTGGGCGGCTCGACGAGGCGCTCGCCGTCTTCCGCGAAGCATTGGCAATTCGGCCGAAGGACGCCGATCTGCTGCACGGTCTCGGCGTCGGGCTGATGGAAAAGGGCAGCCTCGCAGAGGCAGCGGAGCATTTCCGGCAGGCGCTGGCGGTCGATCCCGGCATGGCCAGGGCCTGGCTGATGCTCACCCAGGTCAAGCGCCAGCAGGAGCGCGACGCCGAGCTTGCCGGGATGGAGGCGCAGCACGCCAAGGCGCCGGAAGGCAGCCTGGCGCGTATGCAGCTTTCGTTCGGCCTCGGCAAGGCCAATGACGATCTGAAGGATTATGGCCGTGCCTTCGATTATTTCGCCGAAGGCAATGCCATCCGCCGCACGGGCATCGACTATGATGCGGACAGGACACGCGCCGAATTCGCAACGATGAAGGCGGTGTTCGACAAGGCCTTCTTCGACAAGCACAGACCGAGCGGGATTGCCGACGCCACGCCGATCTTCGTCGTCGGCATGCCGCGCTCCGGCACCACGCTGGTCGAGCAGATCATCGCCAGCCATCCGCAGGTCTATGGCGCGGGCGAGCTCAGCATATTGAAGACAGCGGTGGGAAAACAGTTTCCGCCTGGTATGAAGGGCGGGTTCCCCAGCGGGATCGCCGACATGCCCGACAAAGCCTTTGCCGAGGCAGGCCAGGCCTATCTAGACCTGCTGCACGCCCGCTATCCGGGTTTCCGGCATGTCACCGACAAGATGCCCGGCAATTTCCTTTTGGTCGGCTTCATCCATCTGATGCTGCCCAAGGCCAAGATCATCCATTGCGCGCGAGATGCGGCGGCGACCTGCCTGTCGATCTACAAGGTGCATTTCCGCGGCGACAGCCACCGCTACGGCTACGACCTCGGTGAGCTCGCCGATTTCCACAATCTCTACACCGACATGATGGCGCATTGGCGCACTGTTCTGCCTGGTGTCGTGCATGATGTGCGCTACGAGGATTTCGTCGCCGACCAGGAAGGGCAGACGCGGGCGCTGATCGCCCATCTCGGCCTGCCATGGGACGATGCGGTGCTGTCGTTCCACGAGACCGACCGGCCGGTGCGCACAGCGTCAGCGGCGCAGGTGCGCCAGCCGATGTACCAGGGCTCGGTCGATCTGTGGAAGCGCTATGGCGACCGGCTCAAGCCACTGCTCGACCGGCTGGCGTAATGCGTTGCGGGCCTACAGCTCGACGAAGGGCTGAAAGCCGCCGAAGATCATGCGCTTGCCGTCGAACGGCATCGCCGACCAGTCGGATTTCAAGCGTGGGTCGGCCATCACCTTGGCCATGACCGCATCGCGGCTCTGCCGCGATTCATAGACGGCCCATGAGAAGACGACGACTTCGTCGTCCTTGGCCTGCACGGCGCGCGGGAACGAGGTGACCTCGCCATAGGGCACGTCGTCGCCCAGGCATTCGACAAAGGCGAGCGCGCCATGCTCCTTCCAGACGGCGCCGGCTGTTTCTGCCAGCTCCTTGTAGGCGTCGAGATTTGCCTTGGGCACGGCAAGTACGAAACCATCGACATAGGACATTTTGTTTCTCCTTGTTGGATTTTTCCTTCTCCCACAAGGGGAGAGGGAAGAAGGCGCTAGGCGGCCTTCACGGGCGCGTTCATTGCCCACTCGACACCGAACGGATCGCGCATGTTACCCCAGCGATCACCCCAGAACATCACTTGCAAAGGCATCACTTCCTGGCAACCAGCATCGATGGCGCGCTTCCACCAGGCGTCGATGTCGTCGCTGCCGAGATGCAGCTGCATGGTGAACCCCTGCGGCTTCACCGGGGCCATTCCGTGCTCGGGATAGAAGTCGGAAATCATCAAGGTCGAACCGTTGATGTGGAGATGGATGTGCATCGTCCGGCCCTGCTCGTCCGGTGGATAGAAGAAGACCTGCTCGGCGCCGAAGGCCTTCTTATAGAATTCCGAAGCCTTGAAGGCGCCGTCCAGCTGAAGGTAGGGCGTCAATCCGCCGAGGACTTTCGCTGCAGGCTGGGTTTGGGGCTGGTCGTTCATCTTTTTGCTCCTCTCTGCGTTTGGTTTTGACCTGCGGACCACAGGACGAATGAAGCGGCGGCGATCCTACACGTCAGATGCATTTTTTAATGCCGGGACCAGATGCGCCGGGCCGTCGGCGGTTGGAGTGACCCTGGGCGACGCGCAAGGCTGATGACGGCGCCGCTGCGGCCGGTTGGTCTCTTCAACTTGCCTCGGATCATCTTGCCTCGGACAGAGAGATTGCAATCCGGCGGCTGTTTTGCGCGTCGATGACGATCTCCGGCCAGCCGATGTCCTTGCGCAGTTCGATCGGCAATGAAAGCAGGGCGCGCTCGCTGCGGTAACGGGCGCGAGCCGCCGAGTAACGGGTCGCGATGCGACCAACGGATAACAGAATGGACATGATGCTCTCTCCTCGATTGGCGCCGGCATCACCGTGTCGGCATCCCAAGGACGTGGCGCGCGGCCATGATCCGACAGGACTGGCGAAATTTTTTGGCGCAAAGCTTCAACCGCCCGTTTCTGCCACCGATCGGAAGAAATCCTCCGGGCTGTCGACCTCGGCCAGCCGCCGCTTCTCGATCAGCCAGAAGCGGTTGCCGATCGCCCTGATGAAGGAGCGGTCGTGCGAGGCCAGCACGCAGCTTGCCTGATGAGCGAGCAGTTCCGCTTCCAGCGCCTCCTGGCCATCGATGTCGAGATGATTGGTCGGCTCGTCGAGCAGGTAGAAATTGGGATTGGCGAGCCTGAGCCCCAGCATCATCAGCCGCGCCTTCTGTCCACCCGACAGCACGCCGATCCTGCGCTCCTGCATGTCGATGCCGACGCCTGCACCCGCCAGCAGCGAACGGGCGCGCTGCTCGCCGACATCGAATCTGCGCGAGAGCATCGCCAGGGGCGTGTCGTCGCCACTGATGCCCGACAATGCCTGGTCGCTGTAGCCGAGCACCGTCGACGGCGTCACCTTCACGCCTTGCGCTGCCGTCTCCGGCTCGATGATGGCGTTCCTGATCAGGCTGATCAGCCGCGACTTGCCGACACCGTTGCGGCCGAGCAGCACGATGCGGTCGCCCTGGCAGATGTGGCGCTTGCCGGTCCTGAACAGCAGCGTGACGTCAGGAGTCTCGACCGCCACGTCGTCGAGCGTGATCAGCACCTTGGCATGGGTCCCGCGATTGGCGAGCCTTATCGCGCCCGCCGATCTTTCGCGGTGCGCCGGCGCTGCGACCTCCTCGAGGCGCTGGGCGCGCTGGTCGAGCTGCTTGGTCTTGACCGTCAGCAGGTCGCTGCCCGAATTGATGCCGATATTGTTGAGCTTGGCCGCCTGCCGGCGCAGTTGCTGCGCCACCTTCATGTCACGCTGGAATTTGCGCTCGGTCGAGGCGTCGACTTCGCTCAACGCGTGGCGCGCCCGCGAATAGGGCAACGAAAATACCGGCGACTGTTCGGGGCGCAGGAACAGCGTCCGGTTGGTCGTTGCGTCGAGGAAAGCCCGGTCGTGGCTGGCGATCACCACCGGCACCTCGCGCGACAGTGCGTTCAGCCAGGTTTCGAGCTGGCTGATCTTGGCGAGGTCGAGATGGTTGGTCGGCTCGTCGAGAAGCAGGACGTCGGGATCGGTGACCCAGACGCGGGCGATCAGCGCCAGCCTTTGCCAACCGCCGCTCAAGGCCCGCATCGGCCGCTCGCGCATCGGTTGCGGTACGTCGAGTGAATCGAGAACCACGTCGACGCGCCATTGCTCGCTTTCAGCCTGCTCGGCCGGCAAGGCGTCGGCCACCACCTGCTGAAAGCCGTGCTCGGCCAGCGCCGCAGGAACGGCTTGCTCGACAAAGCCGACGCGCAGGCCGCGCGTGCGGGTGATGTCGCCTGATGTCGGCTCCATCTCGCCGGTCAGGCATTTCAGCAAGGTGGACTTGCCGCGGCCGTTGGCGGCGACGATGCCGAGCCGGTCGCCGGTGCCGATGGTGAGATCGAGGTTGGAAAAGAGCGGCGCACTCATGGTGACGCCGAGGGACTTGAGGCTGATCAGGGCCATGTTGGTTTCTCTGGTCTGCGCGGAGTGAAACTCCGGTTCGATGCACTTTGACGGTGCGCAGGCAGGCCATCAGGCTCGGCGTTGCAGCACCACGAAGGGCAGACCAAGAAAATCGAAGCGGGAGAACCCGGACCGTCCCTGGTCAGCCCTGCAAGCAAGCTCGCAGGGCAGGGACAGGGCCGCGCTGACGGTGGTGGGAAAATAACACGCAGCCCTCCTTTCAAGACGTTTGGGTTGTAGTGAGACTGGCTACACCAGGGGAGGGGCGGATGGCAAGTGGGCGTGTAAAAGTGAGCTAAGCGCTGAAGTTGCCAATCTCCCCCACTTGGGGGGAGATCGGCTGTGGCTTGGTCGGCACTTTTCCCTCAATCGGCTTTTCGGTCCGGCGCACCGTCATCTCATCCAGCGAGTTCTTCTTGAACAGCGGCTTGGTTGGCTCGCCGGGGATGCCGAAATCGGGGCCGTGCGCCTCTTCGGCCGACTGTTTCTTGAACAGCGAGCGCGACACCGCACCGGCGGGAGTCGGCATATCGGTGCCCGGGCCCATGGCGTCGAGCGAGGGTTTTGCGAAGAGCAGCTTCTTGACCGGCACGGCGCCGTCGGCGCCCATCTCGTCGAGCGCGGGCTTGCGGAACAGACCCTTGCCGTCTTCGTCGACCGTGCGGTGGATGGCGCGGCCCTTGTTGTGCTTGCCCTTTTCGCGGCCCGAAACCGGGCTTTCCATGTCGGCATATTTGGCAAGCGGATCGTCGGAGATGGACAACTCCATCTCGCGCAGCCGCTTGATCTCGTCGCGGATGCGGGCCGCCTTCTCGAAATCGAGATTGGCGGCTGTGTCGCGCATCTGCTTGTCCATCGCGTCGAGATGGGCTTTAAGATTGTTGCCCATCATCGCGCCGGCGCTGTCGGTGAACTGCGAGATGTCGGCGCGGACGTGGTCCTTCTCGTAGACCGAGTCGAGGATGTCGGAGATGCGCGACTTGACCGATTCCGGGGTGATGCCGTTGGCCGCGTTCCACTCCATCTGCTTTTCGCGACGGCGGTTGGTCTCGGCCATCGCCCGCTCCATCGAGCCGGTGATCTGGTCGGCGTAGAGGATGACCTTGCCGTCGACATTGCGGGCGGCGCGGCCGATGGTCTGGATCAGCGAGGTTTCGGAGCGCAGAAAACCCTCCTTGTCGGCATCGAGAATGGCGACGAAGCCGCATTCGGGAATGTCGAGGCCTTCGCGCAAAAGGTTGATGCCGACCAGCACGTCGAAGGCGCCGAGGCGCAGGTCGCGCAGGATCTCGATGCGCTCCAGCGTGTCGATGTCGGAGTGCATGTAGCGGACGCGAATGCCCTGCTCGTGCAGATATTCGGTCAGGTCCTCGGCCATGCGCTTGGTCAGCACTGTGACCAGCGTGCGGTAGCCGGCCTTGGTGGTTTCGCGGATTTCGCCGACGACGTCGTCGACCTGGGTCTTGGCCGGACGCACCTCGACCGGCGGATCGATCAGGCCGGTCGGGCGGATGACCTGCTCGGCAAAGACGCCGCCGGACTGCTCCATCTCCCAAGCGCCGGGCGTCGCCGAAACCGCGACCGAAAGCGGGCGCATCGCGTCCCATTCCTCGAAACGCAGCGGCCGGTTGTCCATGCAGGACGGCAGACGGAAACCGTACTCGGCCAGCGTCGCCTTGCGGCGAAAGTCGCCGCGATACATGCCGCCGATCTGCGGCACGGTAACGTGGCTTTCGTCGATGAAGACCAGCGCATTGTCGGGGATGTACTCGAACAGGGTCGGCGGCGGATCGCCCGGCTGGCGGCCGGTGAGATAGCGCGAATAGTTCTCGATGCCGGCGCAGGAGCCGGTGGCTTCCAGCATCTCGAGGTCGAATCGGCAGCGCTGCTCCAGCCGCTGCGCCTCGAGCAGGCGTCCTGCCCGTTCGAGTTCGACCAGCCGCTGCTTGAGCTCTTCCTTGATCGACTTGATGGCCTGATTCAATGTCGGGCGTGGCGTCACATAGTGCGAATTGGCGTAGATCTTGACGCTCTTCAATTCGCCGGTCTTCTGGCCGGTCAGCGGGTCGAACTCGGTGATCGCCTCGATCTCGTCGCCGAACAGCGAAATGCGCCAGGCGCGGTCCTCAAGGTGAGCCGGAAAAATCTCGATCGTGTCGCCGCGGACGCGGAACGAGCCGCGGACGAAGTTGATGTCCTGCCGCTTGTACTGCTGGGCGACGAGATCGGCGAGCAGCGCGCGCTGGTCGAGCCGGTCGCCGATCTGCATCTGGAAGGTCATCGCCGTGTAGGTCTCGACCGAGCCGATACCGTAGATGCAGGACACCGAGGCGACGATGATGACATCGTCGCGCTCCAGCAGCGAGCGCGTCGCCGAATGACGCATGCGATCGATCTGCTCGTTGATCGATGATTCCTTCTCGATGAAGGTATCCGTCCGGGGCACATAGGCTTCCGGCTGGTAGTAGTCGTAATAGGAGACGAAATACTCGACGGCGTTTTCCGGGAAGAATTTCTTGAATTCGGAATAAAGCTGGGCGGCCAGCGTCTTGTTGGGGGCGAGGATCAAGGCAGGGCGCTGCGTCTCCTCGATCACCTTGGCCATGGTGAAGGTTTTTCCCGAGCCGGTGACGCCGAGCAGCACCTGGGTGCGGTCGCTGTCGTTGACGCCTTCGACCAAATCCTTGATCGCCGTCGGCTGGTCGCCGGCCGGCTCGAAATCCGACACCATCTTGATGGCGATGCCGCCTTCGGATTTTTCGGGCCGGGCCGGGCGATGCGGCGTCCACAGCACGCCGTCCTTGTGCAGCGGGTTGCCGGATTCGATCAGCGCCGACAGCGCCGCAACGGTGGCGGTGACGCCGCCGGAGGCCATGGTCTCGGCTTCCTCCAGCGAAACATCGAGGCCGGCGACCGGATTGAGGCCGGCCGCGGTTCGCTCCCGCGCCGAAGCCGCGCCACCCATCGAAGTGCCGCGTGCCGTGCGGCCGGGGGAGGAGGAGCGTTCGGGGATTTTTTTCGCCTTGGCGCCTTCCCTCCCCCTTGAAGGGAGGGTGGCGGCGGAGCCGCCGGGTGGGGTCGGTGCGGCAGCGCTCGGCGTGCCCTTATGTTGAGCGCTTCCTTTGCCGATCCCCTCTGTCGCCTTAGGCGACATCTCCCCCTCAAGGGGGGAGATTTGGCGCCCTTCCTTTTCGGCCTCCTGCTCGATCTGCTCGGCCCAATCGACGATCGAGCCGGTCACCGGCGTGCCTGACAATTCAGCCTGCGGCGCCTCGGCAAAACCGCGCTTGTGCAGCGGCTCCGACGCATCGAGGAAATCGGTCAGCGGGCTGCGCCGCTTGGGCGGCGAAGCGCGATCGTCACGCGCCGGCGGCGGCGTTTTTTTGTCAGGAAGTTTGGCCATGCCCCAAATATGGGAGGTATCGGCCAAAATGGAAAGAGCGGAGTGGCGCGCGGTGCGAGACGAAACCAGGCTCCTGACACAAGGGTGTCAAGAGCGATGTTGAACGCGCCATCAGTTGAACCACAGCGCAAAGGTCAAAAACCCGGCGCCGCCGAACTGGCGCCGGATCTGATCGAACTCTTCGCTGGTGAGGATCTTTCCGCTCTCGAGATAGGGCGCGATGGCCGGGCCGGTGATCGACAGCACCAGATCGAAGGGCTTTGGCTCGTCGAAAAAGCGCTTCATGTTGATGCCTTTGTCGGCGAAGCGGAAATGCGACAGCAGGATGCGGCCTTCGAGCAGGTCCTCGGCCATATCAAGCGCGGCGTGCCAGGCCTGGACCTGCTCCTCGCCGACCTCCAGGCCGGTGAGCGGGCTGGCGCCTTTCTGTTGCGGGCCGGGCAGCCATTCACGGTCGTTGTCGGTCTCGGCGCGGATCGCCTTCCAGTCTTCGCGGGACAGCCGGATCATCTCCATGAGATGGCGACGCGCCGCCTGCCGGCGCTCCGGTTCGACCACCGGCCAGTTGACCAGATGCACCAGCGAGATGAAATCGGCGATGCGCCATTCGGACGACAACATGCCGCCGCTCATGCCGCCGTCCAGCGGCACGAGCGTGTCCTGCAGCGGCAGTTTGGCGCGCGGAAACAACATGTGGAACGAGCCGTCGAAGGCGTTGCTGAAGTCATGCGCCAGCCAGAAATCCGCCTGCGCCATCAGGAATTCGGCATAGCCCTGCAGCCAATAGCCGTCAGCGCGGTCGAAGCGGAAGGTGAGGGCGGGTGCGGCCGGGTCTGGCGCACCGCCGCCGCGTGACAGCCACGCCATGATCGCGGCGGCACTTTCGTCCGGCGCGATCTGGCCGTCCTCGTTGAGATCGATGCCGAGGCGGGTGAGGTCGACCTCGATGCCGATGTCGGCATCAGCAGGCACGGATCCAAGCGTGGCGGCGGACTTTTCCAGACGATCGCGGAAGGCGATCAGGATGGCGCGGAAGCCGTCGTAGGTCAGCGGCGCGGGATTGGGATTGTCCGGCACCGGCAGCCGCATCAGCGGCAGTATGAAGGATTGCGGGCTTTCGAAACCGTGGCGGTGCAGGCCGCCGGCCAGCATCTCCAGCGCGGTGAAGAATTGGCCGGCGCCGGCGGCGTAGGCCGACGCAGGATCAGTGGGCGCAGCGGCTTCCAGCGCGGTAAGCGTGCTGTCGCGGTCGGCTACGGTTTTTGCCTCGAACAGGGCGGCCGGTTCGCGGGCCGCGGCACCGGCGGAAGCAACCGGCAGCAGCAGAAGAAGGGCGGATGCCAGCAGGCTCGGAAATCGCGTCATCTTTGTCCTCCGGTATGCCGTTCGGCGGCAACCATATACGCATCTTGTGTGTTGCGCCTACTGCGGGGCATCTGGCCGCACGATTGCGAACGGAGGCGCTTCGCTATATCGGGCGCATCGTCTACCGTGGCCGTTCATCCCGGTGCAGGCTGCGCGTGTCGAATTATCCGCTTTCCTACAAATTGTCCTGGCTGCCACGCTTCTTGAAGCCGTCGCTCAGCGGCGATCGACAAGGCTTTGCGCCGGCGGCAGGAATCATGATCGAGCCGCCACCGGCGCGGACGGTGCGGCTCGCCTTTGTCGGCGATATCTCGGCGGTGGCCAATCGCAGCGCGCCGCAATGCGACCCGGCGATCGCCACGCTGCTCGCCTCCGCCGATCTGGTGGTCGGCAATTGCGAAAGCCCGGTGGTGGAGCGGCCGAGCGCGGCGATGGGCACGAAGCTTGGCACCCATCATGCCATGACCGAGCGGTTCCTTGCCGAGGCGTTGGCCGCCGTCGGCATCTCGCGCGATAAACTGGTGCTGTCGCTCGCCAACAACCATGTGCTCGACCAAGGCGTCGAGGGCTTCGACGAGACCGTGGCAGCGCTAGAACGGCTTGGCATCCGCAACATCGGTACCGCAGCCGCCGGTCCGGTCGAATGCCTCGCAGTCGGGCCGCTGACAATAGGCTTTGCCGCTTTCACGCTGTGGCGCAACGCCGGCGCGGCGGTGTTCGCCGGCCGTGTGTCGATGCAGGGCGAGCCGGCACGATGGCCGTGCCGCGACGCCGTCGACCTTACCTGCGCCGTGCCACATTGGGATTGGGAATTCCGGCATTTTCCACAGGCTGAAACTCGGACATTGGCACGCCATTTGGCCGCGCAAGGCGCCGGGCTGATCGCTGGCCATCATGCCCATGTCGTGCAGCCGGTGGAGCGGATCGGCAAGGCGCTGGTCGCCTATGGGCTCGGCGATTTTCTTGGCACCGCCTTTGCGCGCCAGCCATGGCCCGGCCGCATCGGGGCCATCCTGACCGTCGATATCAGCGCTGACGGGGGCACGCGTGGCGCCGTTGCCGCCTATCGGCTGCATCCCTTCATGCGGCTGCGCGCCGGCGACCATGAGCGGCTGGTTCCGGTTGAGGCGCTGGAGGGCGCATTGAGGCAAAACGTTACGGACCGTTTCGTGGCGGTTTTTGGTAACCGGAATTGATGGCCACAGTTGACTGGCGGCTCGGATAAATCGTGTGGGCTCACCACCACCCCAACGCTGTGGTCGCGCGACTTTCCGCAAAATCGGCTATTGTCCGAGCTGGGTGTTCGGTCTCTCGACGGTGGGATGGCGATGGAAGCAGCGGATTTCTTGCCTGATGAAGCTGACATCGCCGGCATCAAGAGCAATCTCGCGGCCTACGAGGCCGAAAGGGCTTCGGCCTACCGGCAAGTCCGCTGGCGGGTGCCGCTGTTCATCGGACTGGTGCTGTTGTTCGTGGCACTCGTCGCCTGGCTTTTCAACAGGATCGCCGATCCATACGAGCGATGGTTCTCGACACCGCATGTGTTGCTCTATGTCGTCGGGTTGGTGGCGGCGATCCTGCTCTATTTCCAGGCGACCAAGCCGACGAGCAGGTTGCAGCACCGCAAGACACTGCTGCCGATCATCTTCGGTTTTATCAGGGATATGCGCTACCAGCATGAGGTGACGCCGAATTCGTTCGACCGGCTGCCGCGCGAGACGATCGGCACGTTCAACACCAAACGCTTCGACGACATCGTCTCCGGCCGCTACGAGGGATTTCCGTTCGAGCTTTACGAAGCCGATCTCCGGCAAGGCACGGGCGGCACGATAGCATTCAAGGGGATCGTCGTCGCCTTCGAGACTATGGTGCCGTTCCCCGGCATATTGGTGGCGGCGCGCCGGACTGACATGGCCGTCGGGTTCTTCCGCGGCATGTTCGCCAGCAAGATGCAGGAATTGTCATGCGGGGTGCCCGAACTCGATGCTGCCTACGACTTCCGCAGCGACAACATCGAGGCGGCGCAGCCGCTGGTGAGCGGCAGGCTGGCGCAGGCACTGACATGGCTCAAGGAGACATGGCCTGATGATCCGGCGCGGGTCGCGCTCAATGGCAGCGACGGCTTTTTACTCCTGCCGCAGACGAGGAATTTCTTCGAGCTGCCTGATATCTCGGTGCCCCTCGACTACGCCAAGCATGTCGCGCCTATCATCGCCGACATCGGGGCGATGCTGGCGACGGCGGCGCTGGTGCGCAAGATCGGCGCAAAGGACGCGGCGGCGGGTTAGCCCGAACGTGAGGTCTGCTGCCAGTTTCTGAACCAACACCAGGAAGCTTCCCTCCGGGCGAACCGCGTGAGACAGGCGGTCAAATCGCGAGAGCAGCCCAAAAAACAGTCGGCGCCGGGATTGCTCCCAGCGCCTCCCTGTCAGATCAGGACACGGCCGCGGCAGCAACTTCCGTAAAGACGTCGCGCCGTGCCGGCCTTGATGTTAACGGTCCTGCCAGTCACCGCCCGAGCGCAGCGTCCGTTCGGGACCTCGCCAGTCTCCACCCTTGCAAGCTTCGTCCAGCGCGCCATCGAAGGCTTTTGCCGTCCTTCATGGCAGCATCGGTCCGCCGTAGGCGTTCGCACGCTTTCCGCGGCCCCGTAGGTCTCGGTCCTCAAAACAGGCAAGCCTGCCTTCGTTCGGGGCCGTACGGGCCTCAGGAAATCCGCCGTTTCGCTTCGCCTTTCGACTTGGCAATCGGTAGCCGCCTGAGATGGGTTTAATGTACGCCGAGTAAGGGTTTGGCGAAACGGCTGCGAGCCTGTGGATAGCGGGATTATCGGGGACCAAGGCCTGCATTGGCGCGTTTATTTTGCCGGGATGCGGGGCGGGACACGCCCATCCTGCGGCGAGCTGCAGGATTCTGCCCTTGCCCCACACTGCGGCGCGGGCTTCAATGCCGGCGAAGGATTTTAGGACAGCAGTGTCGTTGCTGACCTTTGGGGAGGGCTATCTTGAAGGTCGGGGTGGTTCTCAATCCGATTGCCGGCGGCGGCTGGCTCAAGCGGCATTGGCCCGAGGTCAGCGCTTCGCTCAGGAAACATTTCGGCGATTTCGAGATGCGCGAGACGCAGGCGACCGGCGACGCCGAACGGCTGGCGCTGGTCCTTGCGGCAAGCGGCTTCGACCTGGTGATCGCGGCGGGCGGCGACGGCACCGCCAGCGAAGTCGCCGACGGGCTGCTGCAGGCGTTTGCGGAAAGCGGCCGGACGGCCGAGCTCGGCCTGCTGCCTTGCGGCGCCGGCATCGATTTCGCCCGCGGGCTCGGTCTTTCGGACGAGGTCGACTTGACGCTGAAGCGCATCGCCGAGGCCAAGGCCCGTAAGGTCGATGCCGGCCGCATCTCCTATGTCGACGACCATGGCGCCCTGGCCAGCCGCCATTTCATCAACATCGCCAGCCTCGGTCTGTCGGGCGCCACCGACCGCGCGGTCAACGCCGACAAGCGCAAGGGCAATGTGTCGGCCAAGGCGCTGTTCTACTGGCGCACCGTGTGGGAATTCATGCGCTACCGGTTCCAGGACGTCGTGATCACCGTCGACGATGGCGTCCCGGTCGAGGCGCGTGTCGCGCTGGTGGCGGTGGCCAACGGAAAGTTCTTCGGCGCCGGCATGATGATCGCGCCAGATGCCGAACTGGACGACGGTCAGTTCGACATCGTCATCCTGCGCGCGGCTGGCAAGCTGAAGCTGATCTGGGACATCCGTCTGCTCTACGGCGGCCGGCATCGCAACCATCCGGCGATCACCATTTTGCGCGGCAAGAAAGTGGTTGTCGAACCATTGGGCGATGTGCAGAAGAACGGCGCGCTGGTCGACGTAGACGGTGAATCGCCAGGGCGCATACCGGCGACCTTCGAGATCCTGCCGAGCGCGCTTACGCTGAGGTATTGAATCAACGCGCTGAGAGACTGATTCGGGTCGTTACGGGCGTGATTTCGGCGATCCAGTCAATGTACTGAAATCGCGTGACAATTACTTGATGTCAGACGTCGAGCTTGGCGGGGAAACCAGGCGCACGAAGGTCGGTCCCGACCGCATCTTCCAGAAGCTTGACGATCATGGTCGACCAGGCGCTGCCGCCGTAGGTGTCCCTGCCTTGTTCGAATATGGCGTTGACGCGCGAGGCAAGCTCGAGCGGCGCGCCGAATTTCTCGGCCATGCCCAGTGCGAAGCCCAGGTCCTTCAATGCGAGGTCCATGGTGAAACCGATGTCGTAGGAGCCGTTCAGCACCAGCTGGCTCTCGGTCTCGTGGACGAAGCTGTTGCCGGACGAGGCTGATATGGCGTGGTAGGACTGGGCAAGATCCAGCCCGCCCTTCCTGGCCAGCATGAGCGCTTCGCCGGCGGCGATAAGATGGATGAAGGCCAGCATGTTGGTGATGACCTTGATCACCGCCGCCGAACCGATCGGCCCCATCAGGAAAGACCTTGCGCACATCGCCTCGATGGCCGGACGGTGGCGCTTATAGAGTGCCGGATCACCGCCGACCAGTGCGGTGATCTTGCCGACGGCCGCCAGATGCACGCCGCCAGTAACTGGACATTCGAGCGTCTCGACGCCGCATGCCGAAGCCATGGATGCAAGGCGCACTATCTCGTCTTGGCCATTGGTCGACATCTCGATCCAGCTTCCGCCCTTGCGCAGGCCTTCGAGCAATCCGCCGGGACCGGCCAGCACGGCCTCGCTGATATCAGGCGACGGCAGGCATGTGATGGCGTTGCCGGCCAGGGCGGCTGCCTCGGCTGGGCTCTTTGCGGCGGTCGCGCCGAGCGTCAAGAGGCGCTCGACAGCCGCGGGATCGCGGTCGAAGACGGTGATGGTGAACCCATTGCGGATCAGGCTGGCGGCGAGGTGACCGCCGAGATGGCCAAGGCCGATGAAGGCGTAACGCTCGCGCGCGCTCACGGCGTCAACGGCGTCTGCATCATCTGCAAATGCAGCTCCGTGCCGGTCCAGGGATGCGCTTCGCAGACGGCTTCGTCGAGCTCGACGCCAAGGCCCGGTTCCTTCGACGGAATGACGTTGCCGTCCTGCCACTCGATCTTCTTCTTCAGCAGCTTCTCGTGAAAACCGTCCCACTGCTTTAGCGACTCCAGGATGAGGAAGTTGGGCAAGGTCACGGCAAGCTGGATGTTGGCCGCGCCGACGATCGGCCCGCAATAGCAGTGCGGGGCGATCTGGATGTGATAGGCCTCGGCCATCGCGGCGATCTTCTTGGTTTCGAGAATGCCGCCGGAGCGGCCAAGGTCGGGCTGCAGAATGGTCGCGGCGCGGTTCTCGATGACACGGGCAAACTCGAACTTGGTCGTCAGCCGTTCGCCCGTGGCGATCGGGATCGACGTGCCGCGCGCCACCTGCGCCATCACTTCGGGCATGTCGGGCGGCACCGGCTCCTCGAACCACAGCGGGTCGTAAGGTTCGATGGCGCGGGCCATGCGCAGCGCGCCCGATGCGGTGAACTGGCCATGCGTGCCGAACAGGATGTCGGCCCTTGTGCCGACCGCCGCGCGGATCGCCTTGATCATGCGGGCGGAGAGATCGATGTCGACGAGGCGCGGCTGGTGGCCGTCAAAGGCGGTGTAGGGGCCGGCCGGATCGAGCTTGACGGCACTAAAACCCTGCTCGACATATTCGAGCGCGCATTCGGCCGCCAGGTCGGGGTCGTTGTAGACGTTGTTGCCGCGGGCATCTTCCGAATGGACGCTGCCGCTGTGCGGATAGAGGTATGTATAGGAACGAAGCGTTTCGTTCACCTGCCCGCCGAGCAGCTTGTAGACCGGCTTGCCGGCCTCCTTGCCGATGACGTCCCAGCAGGCGATTTCGAGCGCCGAAAAACAGCCCATGCCGGACACGTCAGGGCGCTGGGTGAAGCCCGACGAATAGGCGCGGCGGAAGAAGTTTTCGATGTCGTGCGGATCGCGGCCGATGAGATAGCGCTCGGCCATGTCCTCGACCATCCTCGCGGTGACATCAGCCGAGAAGGTGGCATTGTAGGCCTCGCCATAGCCGACGACGCCGCCGTCGGTGGTGAGCTTGACGAAGATGAAATACTTGCCGCCGATGCCGGGCGGCGGATTGCCGACAACCCAGGTTTTTACGTCGGTGATTTTCATTTTTGATCCTCCAGAACCAGTTCGGCGCCCTTCCATCCGGTCATGATCGAGGCGGCGTTGGTGTTGCCGGCGATGTTATCGGGAAAGATCGAGGCGTCGATGACCCGCAAGCCTTCGAGGCCGTGAGCTCGCAGGCGCGGATCGACGACGGCGCGGGCAGCGTCCGGCCCCATGCGGCAGGTCGAGACCGGGTGGTAGACGGTGCCCGAACGTTTCCTGAAATCCTGCATCAGATCCGCGTCGGAGGTGATCGACGGGCCCGGCAACACCTCTTCCTCGATGATCTCGGCCATCGCCGGCATGGCGGCTATCTTCCTGACGAATTTCACCGCCGCCAGCATCTCGGCGACATCAGCCTCGGTCGAAAAGGCGTTGGCGATGATCCTCGGATAATCGCGCGGATTGGCGGAGCGGATCATGATCTCGCCACGGCTCGACGGGCGGCAATTGGACAGACCGATGGAAAAGCCCGGCCACGGGTCGGGCGTTAGAATCGGGCGCTCGCCGCTCTTCGGAATGACGGTCGAGAATGCCTGGAAATAAAGCTGCATGTTGGGCCGTGCCGCTGCCGGGTCGGTGCGGAAGAAGCCACCGGCATTGTTCATCGACAGCGACAGCGGGCCGGAGCGCAAGAGGACATATTGCATGCCGACCATGAGCTTGCCCCACCACGGGCGTAGAATCTGGTTGAGCGTCGGCAGCCTGCCCCTGAAGGTGTAGTTGATGCCGACATGGTCCTGCAGGTTTGCCCCGACATTCTCGTTGGCGTGGACGACGGCAATGCCGAGCGCGCCGAGCAGGGCCGACGGGCCGACCCCGGAAAGCTGCAGCAATTGCGGCGAGTTGATCGAGCCGCCCGACAGGATGACCTCGCGGCCGGCGCGGGTGGTTTTCGTCTCACCATTTTGGAGATACTCGATGCCGACGGCGCGCTTGCCCTCGAACAGGATCCTGGTCGCCAGCGCGTTGATCTCGACGCGGAGGTTTTTGCGCTTCATCGCCGGGCGCAGGAAGGCGCGGGCGGCCGACATGCGGCGGCCGTTTTTGGTGGTGATCTGATAGATGCCGGCGCCTTCCTGGGAGGCGCCGTTGAAATCCGGGTTGAACGGCAGGCCGGCCTGACTGGCGGCCGCCAGATAGCGTTTTGTGAGCGGATGGACCAAGGTCGAGCAGTCGGTGATATGCAGCGGGCCGCCAACGCCGCGCCATTGGTCGGCGCCGGCCTGATTGTCCTCGAGCGCCTTGAAGACGGGCAGCAGGTCATCGAAGCCCCAGCCGGGATTGCCGGCCGCCGCCCAAGCGTCGAAATCCTCGCGCGCGCCCCTGATCCAGACCATGGCGTTGATCGAGCTCGAGCCGCCGAGCAGCCTGCCGCGCGGCCAGTGGTCGACATTGCCGGCGAGGCCGGGCTCCGGCTCGGTCTTGTAGTTCCAGTTGACCGCAGGGTCGAAGAAGGTCTTGCCGTAGCCGAGCGGCATCTGGACGTAGAAACGCCGGTCGCTGCCGCCGGCCTCGAGCACCAGAACCGAGAAGCGGCCCGAGGCCGAAAGTCTTTCGGCCACGACCGAGCCGGCCGAGCCGGAGCCAACGATGATGAAATCATAGGTCTGCATGATGGCTGCGGTCGGCTCCGAAATTTCGCTCAACCTAGACGCCGCAAGCCGCCGCGATCACCGGTGCTTCCGGCATCGCCTGTGAAAAAAGCGACCGGTACCTTCGTTTGCATTTGGTGCCCTGCCCGAAGCGGCCTTTGCCTCACGGATAAGCGTCGGAGCATCATACGCCATCATCAGCATTTTGCTTGAAATCATAACGCATGATCGGGCGGGCTGGCACCCTGCGAGCGACGACCCTGAACCTGGCGCGAGCGAAGGTGGAGGCGTATCCACTGCCGGATGCGCTCGGCGATACGTCGGCATCAAAAGGATAGGCCTCAAGTGCAGGGGCGTTAGCCCGCCTTGCAGCTTCCAGCGCCGCTGCGATCAGGTGAGATGTGATGCCTTGCCGGCGGTATTTTTTTCGTACGTAGAGGCAGGACAAGGACCAGACCGGCACGTCATCCACTCGCTTCAACTGCCACAGCCGATCGAGCCAGGGCACGGCATCGCGGGGCATCACCTGGCACCAGCCGACAGCAGTACCGCCGTCGAAAGCGAGTACGCCTGGAGGCGGACCATGCTCGATGGCTTGCCGGAACGCAGCCTTGTTTTCCTCGCCTGGTCGCTTTCGATAAGAACTGCCGATACGCCCGTACATACACCAACAGCGACTGCAGACGGCGCTCTCACCGAACAGTTCCTCGAGCGCGGGCCATAGATCTGATGTCAGAGGCGAGAGCTAAGTTTCATGTCTGCCTTTCTCAACGCACTGTGCGCAGTCTAGCACCTGGCTGTGCGCGTTGACGCATCGGTGCCATCCCGATACGGGAGAAGATCGATATCGAGGGGATTTGTCGCATGGTGCATTACGCGGACGGGCGGCCGATTGGCGATCTGACGCTGAGGACCTTGGCCATGCCTTCGGACGCCAATGCGGCGGGCGACATTTTTGGCGGCTGGGTGATGGCGCAGATGGACCTGGCCTGCGGTATCCGCGCCGCCGAGCGCGCCAAGGGCCGCGTGGTGACGGCAGCGGTGAAGGAAATGTCGTTCGCCAAGGCGATGAAGATCGGCGACACGCTGTGCATCTATACGCATGTCGAGCGCGTCGGCCGCACCTCGATGACGCTCAAGGTCGAGGCATGGGCGCAGCGCTACCTCTCCGACCTGATGGAAAAGGTCACCCACGCCGACTTCGTCATGGTGGCGCTGGACGGCGAAGGCAAGCCGAAGGCGGTTCCGGCGGAGGCCTGAGTTAACCTTCTCCCCTTGTGGGAGAAGGTGGATTGGCGCGCAGCGCCAAGACGGTTGAGGGGTGTTGGAAGGATCGTCGTTGGTGCCAAGCTGGAACACCCCTCATCCGACCTCGCTTCGCGAGGTCACCTTCTCCCACAAGGGGAGAAGGACGGCGAGACAAACGGCTCGCTGCCGCAAAGCCTTGCAGCGCAAGAGTTTCAGGCATGGATCTCATCGAACTTTTCGCGCGCGGCCTTGACCCGCTCGGTGTTCTTGCGCGCCCATTCGCCAAGCGCGCCGACCGGCACAAGCAACTCGTAGCCAAGGTCGGTCAGCTCATAATCGACGCGAGGCGGAATTGTCGGAAACACGGTGCGGGTGACGAAGCCGTCGCGCTCCAGCCCGCGCAATGTGGTGGTCAGCATCTTCTGCGAAATGCCGCCGACGGCGCTGCGCAATTCGTTGAAGCGCAGCGGCCCGTCACCGAGCTTGCCGACGACGAGTACGGTCCATTTGTCGCCGACGCGCTGCAGGATTTCCGAGATGGCGCGGCAGTCCTCGGTGCGGTGCGGGTGCCTTGGTATCAAAAAGGTGCCTCCTTGCGCCTCGTCGGCACAGTCACTCATATAGCTCAGGTATCTAAACGATACCAGAAATTCGCCTGAAGGAGAGCCCCTCTATGTCCAAACCCAAAATCGCCATTGTCGTCGGATCGACCCGCGCCGCACGCTTCGCCGACGTTCCGACCCAGTGGATCGCCAAGATCGCCAGGTCGCATGCCGACATCGACGTGGAAGTGGTCGATCTGCGCGACTTCCCGCTGCCGTTCTTCGACGAGGTCGCCTCGTCCGCCTGGGCGCCGTCGCAGAATGAAGTGGCAAAGCGCTGGCAGAAGAAGGTCGCCGAGTTCGATGGCTTCATCTTCACAGCCGCCGAATACAACCATGGCCCGACCGCCGTGCTGAAGAACGCGATCGACTACGCCGCCAATGAATGGAACAAGAAGCCGGCCGGCTTCGTCGGCTATGGCAGCGTCGGCGGCGCGCGTGCCGTCGAGCAGCTCAGATTGCATGCGGTCGAGCTGCAGATGGCGCCGGTCAAGTCCGCCGTCCATATCGCCTGGGGCGATTTCCTTGCCGTCCGGCAAGGTGAAAAGAAGCTCGAGGAGCTCGAGCACCTGAACCAGGCGGCGACCGCGCTGGTCAACGACGTTGCATGGTGGGCCAAAGTGCTGAAGGCGGCGCGCCAGGCCGACGCGGTGGCCGAGGAAGTCAAGGCGGCCTGAACCGCAGACCAGAACAATCCTCCCAAAGATTCATACCTAGAAGGATTCCGGGGGCGGCGCTTGCGTCGCCCTTTTGGTTCAGGCGATGGCTGGTATTCAGGCGATGGCTGGCGGGCGCGCCTGCCGAGGCCTGATGATACAGTCGGCGAGGCGGTCCATCTCGTTCAGCTCATCCGCATGGTGCTGGCCCCACTCACAGAGCGCCAGAAGGATAGGCTCGAGGCTGAGGCCGAGGCGCGTCGCCGAATATTCGACGCGTGAGGGAATCTCGGCAAAGATCTCGCGTCTGGCAAGGCCGTGTTCCTCCATTTCGCGAAGCTGCTGGATCAGCACTTTCTGGGTGATATCAGGCACCAGCGTCTTCAGCGCCGACAGCCGCCGGGGGCCGTCGAAGAGATGATAGAGAATGACAGCCTTCCATCGGCCCGAGATCACTTTCAGCGCGCGTTCCGCCGGCAGCAGAGGCAGTCTCTTGAGCAGCCTTTTGGTCGGCCCCCTTTTGGTCGGCATTGTCATGGTCACCTCCTGGTCAGCAGGGGACAAATGAGTGTGTAGTCGCGATCAGGCAGATAGTGGCAAACAGCAGCCGATGCCATAGCGATGGGTGCATGCCATGAGAGCCATTCAGCTGAACCGTTTCGGCGGTCCCGAGGTCCTGGACGTCGTCGAGATGCCGAAGCCAGAGCCGCAAGCAGGCGAGGTGCTGATCCGCGTTCATGCGGCCGGCGTGAATTTCTTCGAAGTGTTGATGCGCGGGGATCGCTACGCGGTGACGCCGGACTTGCCTGTCATCCTCGGCGTCGAGGCTGCCGGCACAGTAGAGGCGCTTGGTCAAGGCGTGGACACCTCGCTGACCGGGAGACGCGTGGCGGCGCCGCTGTTCGCTTCGAAGCGCCCGTTTGGCGGCTATGCCGACTATGTGACGATCGACGCATCGCTGGCCGTGCCTTTGCCCGACGCGCTCTCATTCGAAGACGCGACGGCGTTGATGGTGCAGGGACTGACGGCTTTTCATCTGCTGCGGCAAAGCCCGCCAGCCGGCAAATCGGTGCTGGTCACTGCAGCCGCGGGCGGTGTCGGCTCGTTGCTTGTCCAACTTGCCAAACGCCAGGGCGCCAGCACCGTGATCGCGGCCGCCGGCAGCAGGGCCAAGCTCGATCTTGCCCTGTCGCTTGGCGCCGATGCCGCGGTCGACTACAGCGCGTCGGATTGGCCGATGCGTGTGCGGGAGGCGGCTGGCGGCGCCGGCGTCGATGTCGTCTACGACATTGTCGGCGGCTCGATGACTGCGGCATCGCTGCAAGCTCTCGCGCCTTGCGGAGAGCTGGTCTTTGCGGCGCTGGGCAGATACGCGATCGGCGCCTCGGACCTGGAAGCGGTGATTACCCGAAACCAGTCCCTGCGAGGTTTTGCCCTGCTTCCGCTGCTCTCTGCCGATGGCCTCAGGGCCAGCCTGTCGGAGCTTTTCGAGCTGGCCGCCAGCGGCCAGCTTGCCGTGACGCAAGGCGGCCGCTACCCGCTCGACCAGGCCAACGAAGCGCACCGCTCGCTGGAGGAGCGCCGCTCGACCGGCAAGGTCGTGCTGATTCCTTGAGTGGTGGTCGATTAACTGCGCACTGGCCGATCGTGGAACCTGTCCGCTTTGCGCCACCTCCCGGTCGTAGAAGTCAGCCTCCGTCTCCGACCCCGGGAAGTGCTGAGTACGCTCGAATGTTCAGCTTCCTGAATGCATTCCGCCGCCCGGATGGGTCGTTGCTTCGCGGACGGTCCGATCATCCATGCCGCTTGCGCGACGACAATCGGTCGGATCTTTCAGAACGCGATTAAGCGGCCTTCAGTGGACTTTCGCGTAGG
Source organism: Mesorhizobium sp. WSM4848 (assembly GCF_055811375.1). Taxonomy (NCBI): domain Bacteria; kingdom Pseudomonadati; phylum Pseudomonadota; class Alphaproteobacteria; order Hyphomicrobiales; family Phyllobacteriaceae; genus Mesorhizobium; species Mesorhizobium sp. WSM4848. Next base: position 25,688 of record NZ_JBVVPX010000014.1, on the reverse strand, counting down.
CGATGTTCCTGGCCAGCCAGCAGCCAACGACGAGGCCGCGAATGCCTTCTGCAGAGTCCTGTACGATCTGGATGGTCCAGTCGCCTGGCGCGGGAGCGTCCATCGAACGCTGGCAAGACAGGACGAAGACATCCCGCCCTACCGGGTAGATCGTGTGCATGGGGCCGCGACCCAACAGGCCTTCGAAGCGGCCAAACAGCGCGGTGCCGGCCCTGTCGATCTCCAGCCAAGCGTCCAGTTCGCTGGAGAAGTATTTTCCTTCAAGCCCTGGGCTGGCCTCCCCAGTGACGCGGACCGCACGAGCGCTGAGATTTTCACCTGCGCGGTTCAACCGGACGGCGTCGCCATCACGCGTCAGCGTCATCGAGGGCGCCTCGGCACTGTTCTTGGAGTTGAGACGCAGTCGGTCGGACGCGGTGGCATAGTGTGCATCGAGCATGGCGCCATCCGTCTTTACACTGAGCAGAAGGCCGTTCGTCTTGTCCAGATAGTGGCCGTTCCAGGTCGGATCGGCTGGGTGGTCGGAAGCCGGGATCTCATCATGACCAAGGACCGCGCGGAGCACCATGCGCGCCGCCCCATGGGCATCGGCCTCATGGTTGAACAGGACGACCACCGACAACCGCTTCGACGCCGCATGCATGCGCTGCAGGCGGAAGCCGCGCAAGGCACCCCCGTGCCCCGTCACGGCGACGCCGTCCACCGTCTCGTGCGCAAGGCCATTGCCATAGAGCGCAGGTGCGCCGTCGCTGAACGTCTGCGGCAGCGACAAACGCCGATAGAGGCCGTCATCCTCGTCGCGGGTGTCATCGATATGGCGCTCCCACGCCAGCATGTCGTCCAGCGAAGCCGAGATGCCGGCATCGCCGGTCCAGAAGATGCGATTCGTGGCGGGAAAGAAGCCGACCTGGTCGGTGCCTTCGTAGCCAATCACGCCATCCACAGGCTTGCTGGTGTCGGCAGTCAGAAGCGCGGTTTCCATGCCCGCAGGTCCAAACAACCGGTCGGCGTAAAGCTCAGCCAGCGAACGGCCCGCGAAATCTTCCAGCAGGTCGGACAGGATGCGGAAATTGCTGTTGGAATAGGAATAGCTGCTGCGGGGCTCGAAGTGGGTGGTACGCATGCGGGCGAGAAGCGGCTTGGCGTCGTCGCGGCCGAAGACGCCTTCGGGCTGCGCGCCATGCACGACGGTCAGCGCCCAGTAGTCCCGCAGGCCCGATTGCATGTTGCAGAAGTCCGCCACACGCGGCAACCGGCCCTCGAGGCGCGGCAGGAACTCCTCCACACGGTCGTCGAAGCGAGCAGGGTCGCCCACAAGATCCAGAAGCACGCCGCACGTGAACTGCTTGCTGATCGAGCAGATCGGCAGCCGGGTGGCGGTCGTCATTGCTTGGCCGCTCGCCAGGTCGGCATATCCCCATGCCTGCCGGGCCAGCACCTCGCCGTCGGCCACGACGCCCACGACGCCGCCCGGACCCTTGAACCTTTCAGGCAGGGCGTCGAGCGACCGCTTCAGGGATGAAAGATGGACCTTGCTCGCCACCGCGGGACTCCCGATGCTGTTGCCTGAGACGGAGCGTATAGTCGATACCGGGCGCCGGAAGTCAATTTCTCATCTTGGCGACCGTCGCGTAGTCGCTAGCGGCCCGGGGCTCATCGTCAATGGCGAGGAGTTGACACCCGCCTGCGCTTTGCGCATGAAAACTGCCATGCCCAAAGCGGAAGTGAGCATCATGCGCAATTCCAGCCACATGCCCTTCTATGAGAACCCTGAGGACTACTACCGCGTGCTGATCGACTTCCTGTCGCGTCACGGGGCGAAGACATGAAGCACTGAACATTGGAACGGTGAGACATGCATCGGTACAAGTTTGTCCTCTATCGCCCGATCCAGCTTGTTCCGGTCCTGTTCGGCGTCAGCGTCGTTACCTTTGTCCTGGTCCGGCTCATTCCTGGCGACCCCGCCCGCGTTCTGCTCGGCGCCCGCGCCACCCCCGAAGCGATCGCCCGCATCCGCGCGCAGTACGGCCTCGATGAGCCCATGCTCGCCCAGTATTTCTACTTCCTGCGCAACCTCGCGGACGGCGAGATGGGGCGCTCGATCCTCTACAAGATCGATGTGCTGAAGCTGATCACCACGCGCATCGAGCCCACTATGACGCTGGTGCTTTGCAGCGTTGTGCTGTCGGTATTGATCGCCGTGCCAGTGGCGGCGATCGCGGCGCGCAATCAGGGCAGGCTGGCCGACCAAGTAATCCGCATCGTTTCCACCTTCGGCATCGGCTTCCCGCCCTTCTGGCTCGGCCTGATGCTGATCATCCTGTTCAGCGTCGAACTCGCCATTCTCCCGGTGTCCGGTTACGGCAACACGCTTTCTGAAAAGCTTGCACATCTCGTGCTGCCGAGCCTCACTGTCTCGCTGTCGCTGTCGACCGTTCTGGCGCGCAGCTTGCGTGCGGCGATGGTCGAAGGCTTGAAGTCCGACGTGGCCACTGCCGCGCGCGCGCGCGGCATGCCGGAGAGCATCGTGTTCTGGCGCCACGTGCTGCCAAATTCGTTGGTGCCGACCGTCAACCTTCTCGCCGTAAACATAGGTTGGCTGCTAGGCGGCACCGTCGTGGTGGAGACCGTTTTCGCGCTGCCCGGCATGGGCCAGCTGCTGGTGCGCGCCATCTTCTCGCGCGACTACATGGTCGTGCAGGGCGTGGCGATGGTCTTCGCCTGCGCCACCGTGCTGATCAACTTCCTGGCTGACATCGTCACGGTGGCTCTCGATCCGAGGGTGAAGCTGTGAGCGACCCCTTGGCCGCGCCCGCGCTCGGCAGGCAGGGCCGCTTTCGCCGCCGCGGTACGCTGGCGGCCGGCGTCTTCCTGCTTGGGGCGTTCGTCGTCCTCGCGCTCGGCGCGCCGCTGATCGCGCCCTACGATCCGATCGCCCAGGATGCGACAGCACGGCTCCAGGGGCCGTCCTGGCTGCACCCGTTCGGGACCGACAATTTCGGCCGCGACATCCTCTCGCGCGTCATCTGGGGCACGCGCATCGACCTCAAGATCGCCGTCATCGGCGTTGTCTTTCCCTTTCTCATCGGCACCACGCTGGGCACGGTAGCCGGGTTCTTCGGCGGGATAGTCGACGCCATCTTCATGCGGCTGGTCGACGTCATCTTGGCCTTCCCGTTCCTGGTATTGATGCTGTCGATCATTGCGATCCTCGGGCCTGGCCTGGCCAGTTTTTACATCGCCATGGCCCTCGTCGGCTGGGTTTCCTACGCGCGGCTCATCCGCGCCCAGATGCTCGTGCTCAAGAACCACGACTACGCGGTTGCGGCGGTCAGCCTCGGCTTCAGCCGCATGCGCATCATGTTCCGTCACCTCCTGCCCAATGCCGCTGCCGGCTCGGTCGTCTTCGCGATGTCCGACGCGGTCCTCGTCCTGCTGAGTGGCGCGGCCATTAGCTATCTCGGGCTGGGCGTGCAGCCGCCAGTCGCTGAGTGGGGCGTGATGGTGGCGGAAGGCCAAGCCTTCGTCACCACCGCCTGGTGGATTACACTGTTCCCGGGGCTTGCGATCGTGACGCTCGCCTTCGCCTTCAGCATGATCGGCGACGGGCTGGCCGATTTGTTCGGGCTTCACGAGTGATCGCGGCGCTGCTCAAGGTCACCGACCTGACGGTCGTCCATGACGGTGACGGCGGGGAGCGTACCCTGCTTGATGCCGTGTCGCTCGATCTCGCCCCGGGAGAAGTGCTCGGGCTGGTCGGCGAGAGCGGGTCGGGCAAGAGCCTGCTCTGCCGCTCACTTGTTAGGCTGCTGCCATCGAGCAGGCTCAGGATCAGCGGTGGCTCGATCACACTTTCCGGGCGTGAGCTGACGACCGCGCCGGAAGCCGAGATGCTCGCGGTGCGCGGCGGTGAAATCGGCATGATCTTTCAGAATCCGAGCAGCCATCTCGACCCGGTCATGAGGATCGGCGACCAGATCACCGAGGGCATCCGCTTTCACCAGCGGCTGGACCCCAAGGCGGCGCGCGCCGCGGCGGTGGATATCCTCGCCCAGGTCGGGTTTCCGGATCCGGATCGGCAATACGATAGCTACCCGCACGAATTCTCCGGCGGCATGCGCCAGCGCGCCATGATCGGCGCGGCGCTATCGAGCAATCCCAGGATCCTAATCGCCGACGAGCCGACGACGGCACTCGACGTGACGATACAGGCTCAGATCCTGCGGCTTCTGATGGACATCCGCGCCAGGCGCGGACTCTCGGTGATCCTGGTCACCCACGATCTCGGCATCGTCGCCCAAGTCTGCGACCGCATCGCGGTGATGTGGCAAGGTCGACTGGTGGAGATTGGAGAGAAGCGCGGTCTGCTTGCGGCGCCGGCGCATGCCTACACCCGTTCGCTGATCGCCAGTCATCCCTCGCTGCCGGAGGAGGACATGCCGGCAAAGGCTGAGAAGCTCCGGGCACCCGGAGCGGTCCCGGTGGTCGACATCGAGAAGCTGCACGTGCGCTTCGCTACGGGCCGCCTGTTCTGGCGAGGCGCGGTTGATGCCGTCAATGGGGTCACACTCCGTGTCATGCCGGGCGAAACGGTCGGCATTGTCGGCGAATCCGGAAGCGGCAAGAGCACTCTGGCGCGCGCCGTCCTTGGACTTACGCCGGTCTCGTCAGGCACGATACGGTTCGATGGGACGGACATCGCATCGGGTCGCGCAGTCCTCGGCATGCTGCGACGTCAAACCGCCATGGTTTTCCAGGACCCCTACAACGCCCTCAATCCTCATCTCACCGTTGGCAAGATGCTGGCCGAGGTCCTGCGGGTACAGGGCAAGATCGGGACCGCGCAAATTCCGGCACGCTGCGGCGAACTGCTCGACCTGGTCGGCTTGGGGCGCGCGTTCCTCGACCGCAAGCCGCGCTCGATGAGCGGCGGCCAATGCCAGCGGGCCGGGATAGCTCGCGCGCTCGCCGTCGACCCGAAACTTATCATTGCGGACGAGTGCGTGGCCGCCCTCGACGTCACCATCCAGGCGCAGATCGTGGAGTTGTTCCGCGAACTGGTGGAACGTATGTCGCTCACGCTGATATTTATCGCCCATGATCTCGCAATCGTTCGCAATCTCTGCCAGCGTGTTGTGGTGATGCACCGCGGCGTGATCGTCGAGGAAGGTCGTTCGGAGGAAGTGTTCTCCCGGCCGAAGCATGCCTACACCGCCGCGCTGATTGCCGCCGTTCCGCATATCGATCCGGACAAGCCGCTGCTTGTTCCCTCGAAGATGGCGACCCCGCAGGCCGACGGGATCGCGAACTGAAACCAAAGGCAAACCAGAAGGGGAATACCGATGTTAAGAAGCAAATGGATGTGCATCGGCTTGGTCACCGTTATGACCAGCCTGTCCCTGGGGGCGACGCTCGCAGAAGCCGCCGGCGTACTCACGATTGGCCGGCGCGAAGACTCGACCACCTTCGATCCGATCAAGACCGCCCAGAACATCGACCTGTGGGTGTTCGCCAACGTCTATGACGTGCTGATCCGCGTCGACAAGACGGGCAAAAAGCTGGAGCCCGGTCTCGCCGAGAGTTGGGAGGTCAGCCCGGACGGCCTCACCTATACGCTCAAGCTGCGCGACGCCAAGTTCTCGGACGGCTCCGACCTGACGGCCGACGACGTGGTGTTCAGCCTCACCCGCATCAGGGATGACGAGGGCTCGCTGTGGGCGGATCCTTTCAAGGTGATGGATACGGTCGAGGCAACCGATCCAAAGACCGTCACGATCAAACTCAAGCAGGCGACCGCGCCGTTCCTGGCGACGCTGGCCTTCCCGATCGCCTCGGTTCTTTCCAAGAAGGGCTTTGAGGCGCTCGGTCCGGAGAAATATGCTGAAACACCCATCGGCTCTGGCGCCTTCACCATCACGGAATGGAGGCGCGGCGATCGTGTCATCCTGGCGAAAAACCCGCATTTCTGGGAGGCCGATCGTGTCAGCCTCGACGGCGTCGAGTGGATCTCCGTGCCGGACGATAACACCCGCATGCTGAACGTGCAGGCCGGCCAGCTCGACACCGCGATCTTTGTGCCGTTCTCTCGCGTCGCCGAACTGCAGAAGGATTCCAACCTCACCGTCCATCTCGACCCGTCGACCCGCGAGGATCACCTGCTGATCAACCACGAGCATGGCGCGCTGGCGAAGAAGGAGGTGCGGCAGGCCCTCGACATGGCCATCGACGAGCAGGCTGTGGTCGACACGGTGACGTTCGGCTACGGCGAGGTCGCAAACTCCTACGTCCCGAAGGGCGCGCTCTATCACTACGCCGACAATCTGAAGCGGCCCTACGATCCGGAAAAGGCCAAGCAGATGCTGGCAGATGCTGGCGCCGCCGACCTGACGCTGAACTATGTCGTGAACGCCGGCAACGAGGTCGACGAGCAGATCGCGGTCCTGTTGCAGCAGCAGCTTGCCAAGGCCGGAGTCACCGTCAACATCCAGAAGGTCGACCCGAGCCAGGAATGGGACATGCTGGTGGCCGGCGATTATGACGTCTGTGTCAACTACTGGACCAACGACATCCTCGACCCAGACCAGAAGACCACCTTCGTTCTCGGCCACGACGCGAACATGAATTACATGACCCGCTACAACAACGAGAAGGTCAAGGAGCTGGTCGCGGCGGCGCGCATCGAGATGGATCCGGCCAAGCGCGAGCAAATGTACACCGATCTGCAGAAGATGGCCAAAGAGGACGTCAACTGGATCGATCTGTATTACAGCCCGTTCATCAACGTCTCGCGTAATAACATCGAGAACTTCTACCAGAATCCGCTCGGCCGCTTCTTCTTGGAAGACACGGTCAAGAACTGAGATTGCACCCTGCTGCGCGGCGGTTCCATTCCGCGCCGCAGGGCCTTGGCCAGAGGCGGTAGAAATTGCAGCGGACCTTTAGCCTGCCATTGGTCCGTACAAGCGTGAGCTTTTCAAGGCTGCGTGACGCCTGCAAAGATAAGCAAGTCGGCGAACGTAAACGTCCCTGACACCTTCGACGGCAGGATTGGCGTGAATCCGCCATTCACATTCAGGAACGAGTTGCCGTCGCGCTTGAGCATACGGACGAATGTCCGGGCAACGATGCGGCCGCCGACTGGTCCGAGGCGGTCGCCGCCGCCAAGCACTGCGGCCTCACGCAGGACGTAGTACCAGAGCGGCGTCTTCTTGAGCAGCACTTGGCCGCCCGCGTTCAACGCGGCGATTTCGTTGGCCGGTAGACCTTGCGTGAGCTGCGCCGATGTCATTGGTTGAACTCGGAAGTGCTTCGCCATGCCCTGACCGCTCGGCAAGCCGAGCGCTAGTCCGCGCTGCAGGTTGCGACGCGCGAGGACCTTCATGATCCCGGTAAAGCTGGGCAGGTTCTCGAGTTCGGACGCCAGCACGCTGTCGATGCGGCGGGCCTTATTGTTGAGGGTGGCGATGGTCTCGCGGATGTCTTCCGGCAACTTGGCGATCGGACCGCCGCGTCGCTGATGCGGTTCACCGCGTCATACAGTTGCGCATCGCTGACCGTCGGCTTCAGGTTGAACTCGCGGACGCGTGCCGACACTTCCTCGGGCGACATCGCGGCCTTTCTCGCGGCGCCGGACGGAGTGGCTGAGTCCGAGAGCTGAGCCGCGAGAAACGGCTGCGGACTCTCGATGCCGTTCACCGTAAAGGCCTGAACACCCTTTGGTTTTGCAGCGCGCGGTGTTTTGCTGGGGACTCGAGACTTGTTCGCTATCTGACCCTCCTGTCCGACGGAGCGACGTATCAAGCGTGCGGTCGTAAGCCAACCCAGTTAGCTTCGACAGCGCCTGGGACGAGACTGCATCTTCGATAGCCGATGCCCCGGAACTCCTCCAAGCTCATGTCGCAGCCGACGCATGAGCAACTGCCTCTCAACTAAGATACCACAATTAGCGTGCCGAGCCATCTTCCGCGGCTCTCCTGAAAATAGAGGCGGCTTTCCTCCGAATGGAGGATGCGTGGGCCTCTGAATATGCACCGGAGTGCCTCCGGCACCGTGCGAACGCGGCCCCTGTTTGAGCCACCCGGCAGAGGCAGGTGTGCCATTTGCCAAACTGCGGACTGAACTAGGGTTCCTTGGGGCACTAGGTCGCGGAGAACGACGGTGATCAGAATCCCTATGTCAGCCTGCGCTCGATCAGATACCAGGTGACCATCCGGCCTTTCCTTTGATTTCGAGCGTTCCGCGCAGTTCGAGAACAAACCCGTCCTTGAGCCGCTCATAGAGTCCTGTGACACCTGGATCCTGCCCCCTTCACCGGTCGATCACCAGCGGCCTTCTGCAATGTCCCTCTCAAAACGCCGGAACAGGTCGACGGCTTCGAAGGAGAGGGCGTCGGTTGCCTTCTGAGCCGCCTCCGCCTGCAGCTCGGCAACACGGGTCATTACTATGGTATTCGTTGCCAAGCGAGACGCGTGCGCCACTGATGGCTTGTAGCCCGGCGTAGGCTTTGGCCTGTGACTTACCCTTACTAAGCGCTTGGGCAAACACCTCGTGTCGCGCGTTTTCAAGACGATTCCTTACCACCTGACAAACAGTGCTGAGTACGCATGAAGCATGCAGTTGTGTTGCCATGACGTTGCCAGGAATGGCATCATGTGACTGCGTATGCGAAGAATCCTTTAATAACTGCACACAGCAGAGCTAGCCCAAGCGGTTTACTAGGCGAGTTGGACAAGATGAGACATAGTTAGCGAGCGGTGAGATCTGCTGCCGCCCATTGAACCGTGAGCCGCGGGCAGCGATTGGAGGGATATCATGGCAGGAGGCAATTGGGACCCCATACAGAATATAACTAGTGGACGCGTGGACTTTTCAACAGGGCCGTTGGATCTTACTGGCCTTCCTGGCAACCCGACGCCGAGGTGGGTCGACGCTTGGATTGTCCAGTCGAGCACGGGTAGCGCCCAGACCTACCACGGATCGAGAGGCAGCGGCGCTTTTGCGGTGGCGGGCCACTGGATTGCGAACGTCCGACTCTACAACCGGGGAACATTCCTGCCGGGACCAGCAGTGGGAATAGCTCTTGTTTATTGGAAAGACACCAATAGCAGTAGTAAAGGGTACCTCTGGTGGTCTGAAGATCCAATTGAACTGCAGTAGGCACATGTGTCGGTGTAGGACGAGTCGCGGCTTCGGATAGGCGGCTCAGTGACTTTAATCCGCTCGTCACCAGCCGCGTGTCTGCCCAGTCTCCGACATGGAAGAGGAGGATGCAGAATGAAAGATGTAACGATTACAATGGTGAAGTCGGAAAAAGGCGGCTATCGTATGATAGTCAACGATGACACTGAGACCGAGGAAAATGCCAAGGGGTCGAAAGGCAATGAATCCTTCTTTACTTTCGACAACAAGAACGACGTCAAAGAGAAGCTCGACGAAATCTTCGGAAATCTCGAATAGCTGGCTCGCGGCAATCGTTCTAACGAGAACGATACGCCGAGGGCGGTCGAATGGTGCTTTCCGAAGGCTCCAGCCTGAGCAATTATCCCTCTAACCATAACCGAGTCGCGGATGCGGAGACGAGGTTTCTCTTGAGTTGGTAGAGACGCAGCGCCTCGGAGGCGGAATTGACCGCCTCGTCCCCGCGTCCTGAAGCCCTGAACACATGCGACAGGTCCATCAGCGCGTCCGCCCGGTGGTTGATGAAGTCGGTCGCTTCGGCGAGCACCACAGCCTCGCTAGCGAGCGCCTCGGCCTCCTCGATCTGCGCACGCCTCGCAAGCACCCGAGCACGAACGCCGCGCCAAAGGATCTGCGAGAGCAGGTCGCCCTTCGCGGCCAGTTCAGCGCTCTGCTTCGCCAGGTCCTCGGCCTCCTCGTCGCGCCCCTGTTCCAGGACGGCCCGCGCGAGGAACGCAGCGGTTGTCGGCAGAAACATGCGGTCGCCCATCTCCTGAAGCGCCAGATATCCCTTGCGCAGGCTCTCCTCGGCCGCAGCTGGATTCCCGGCGAGCAGCTCGACGACGGCTTCGTTCTGGGATGTTGCCGCGTCGAGCGTGACCTCGAGGTCAGCGTAAACGGCATTGCTCGTTGCAAGCAGCTGCCGGGCGAGGTCGAAGCGGCCAACCATCGCTTGCAGACCACCCAGGTGACGGAGGATCGCTGCCTCGAACTCTGGGCTCTCACGGACGTCCTCGCGTATTAGCTCGCAGCGCCGAATTCCTTCGTCGGCCGGTGTCGGACCGAACCACAGCGAGGACGCGATCCACGTCAGGATCTCGTTGTAGAGATGCCTATTGCCTGCGACCAAAGCGTGCACGGCCGCGCGTTTCCACGCTTCCGCTGCCGCCTCGGCGCGTGCCTCGTTCCAATAGAACAACGCTTCGAGCCGCCGCGCGTGGCACAAGCCAAGGCTGTCCTTGAAGCGCTCGAATTCCGGAATCACCAAGCCCGTTGCCCGCGCAGCTTCCTCTATCCCGCCCTTCTCGACGTGGAGGAGCCGGAGTAAGTGCTGCTGGACGAGCACGTGCGACGCTGCGCGCTCATCGTTTGCGACAGCAGCCAGCTTCTCCGCCTTCCCGAGCACGTCCTCAGCGTCGGCGAGCCGCCCGCACTCGATCAGTGCTGCGGCTAGTTCGGGAAGAACCATTCTTTGCCGTGAATCCTCGCTGAGCAGTTCGCACACTCGCTGCAGTAGGGCAATCGCGGCGGACCGGTGGCCGCGGGCGAATGCCCGCCGGGCCGCGGCCTCGAACCGCGCGGCTGCCTGGGCCCGGAGCGAAGCAACGCGCGAGTCGCGCGGTTTAAGCGCGGAGCGGCACTCAATGGCCTTCTCGAGGTGATAGCCAACAATCTCGTCAGATTCCCGCAGATGCTCCCTTGGCTTCATCTCAAGCCAGGCGGCGAAGCGTTCGTGCAGGTCGGCCCTCACGTTCTTCGACAGTGAGTTATACGCAGCATCACGTATCAGAACATGACGGAAGCGGTAGGCCTCCTCACCGGAGGGGTCCGAAGCGTCTTGGCGGATTAAATCGCGATGTACAAGCGCGAGCAAGCCATCATCAAGCACCGAATCGAGAGCCGGGCGAGCGAGCTCGGCGACTGCACTCCGATGAAACACCGCGCCTTCGACGGCTGCCGTCGTCAAGATCGCTCGTTCATCGACTGGGAGGCCCTCGAGACGGACGGCTAAGAGCGCGCTAATTGTCGACGGGACTGGCAGCTCGGAGAGATCCGAGCGAGCGACCCAGCCGTTCTCCTTGCGCGTGATCAGCTCCTCATCAACGAGCATTGCCACGAGCTCTTCTACAAAGAACGGGTTACCCGCGGCGGCGCTTGTGATCTTCAACTCGACTGCGGGTGATAGCGGCACATGGTCGAGTAGATTTGAGATCATTTCGCGGCATTCCGCTTCACTCAACGGTTCAAGCTTGATTGTCGTCGCGTTCGGCTTCCCGGCACCCCAACCTTTGCGCTTTTTGCCGTTGCGCTTTTTGAGCAATTCTTCTCGTGCCATGCCGACGATCATTATGGGGAAATCGAGTGAGATATCGACGAGATACTCGATCAAGTCTAGGAACGTCGACTCGGCCCAGTGGAGGTCGTCCACCACGATCACCAGCGGTCGTTCTCCCGCTAGCACCTCGAATAGTCGTCGGACGGCCCAGAAAGTCTCCTCACTGAACGCTGGTTCTTTGCCGCCGAACCCCAGCAACTCAGCTACGCGCTCGGCGATGAGCTCGGCCTCGTCGCCCCCACCGAGGCTCTCTGCAATCCTCGCTGCAGACTGCTTGCGAGGGTCCATACCCTCAGCTCCCGTGATATCCCGAATAATATCTGCAAGCGGCCAATAGGTAATGCCCTCGCCGTAGGGCAGGCAGCGGCCGCGCGCGACAATCACATCGTCCGAAAGACTTCCGGCGAATTCCGAAACAAGCCGCGACTTTCCTACGCCCTTCTCGCCCAGCACGGTCAACAGGCGGCAGGTTTTATTTTCGAACACGTCCCGACGAAAAATGGTGTCGATCCTCGCACGCTGGCGCTTGCGTCCGACGAACGGCGCCTCGAAGCGGCGTTGAAAGCCGGCGGCGCGGGCGATGACGTTTACCACGACAATGGCAGGGAACTTCTCGCCGTGCTTGAGCGCGCGCGGGCTGCTAGGCTCTACGACAACGGCGTGGCCTACCAGCTTATGGGTTGCCTCTCCAATCAGGATTTCGTTGGGCGCCGCGGCCTCCTGCAGACGCTTGGCAATACGCACAGCCTCGCCAGCGAGAAATCGATGTCCCTGCCTGTCGTCGCCAGTAAAGACCTCCCCGGTGTTGAGGCCAATCCGATGAGCCAGCTGAACGCCCCAAACCGTCTCAAGCTCGTGGTTGAGTGTCGCAAGTGTGTCGCGCATCTCGACAGCGGCGGATACCGCCCGTAGGGCGTCATCCTCGTGAAGCATCGGCACGCCGAACACGGCCATGATCTCGTCACCGACGTACCGCTCCACGATTCCACCGTGCCGCTGGATAATGGAGCTCATCTCGTCAAAGTATCGGGCGAGCAGGTTCTGGAGCGCCTCCGGATCGAGGGTGAGGCTAAGGCGTGACGAATCTACGATGTCGGCGAAGAGAATTGTTATCGTCTTCCGAACGTCTTGTGCCGGCTTTCGCTCAGGCTCAGGCCCGGCCATCACTATGGCCCTCGGCTCGGTAAGATTTCGCGCTCGGCTGTCTGATCGCTAGCCATTCCACCAACTCGCGCGCTTCCGCCTCGGCGGATTTCAAGCTTATCATAAGCTCCGGGATGTTAAACTCCATGTGAGCCTTCGATCTGTTCGAGGGCTCCGGGGGTACGCTAGCACCCGTTCTCCTAGCATTCCAGCGGCGTGTGCCTGGTGAGCGCTGGGCAGATACGCGATCGGCACTACGGAACTGGAAGCGGTGATCACCCGAAACCAGTCCTTGCGAGGTTTTGCCGCTGCCGCTGCTCTCCGCCGATGACCTCAGGGCCAACCTGTCGGAGCATTTCCAACTGGCCGCAGGCGGCCGGCTTGCCGTGCCGCAAGGCGGCCGCTAGTCCGCTCGACTAGGCCAACGAAGCGCATCGCCTGCTGGAGGAGCGCCGCTCGACCGGCAAGGTCGTGCTGATACCTTGAGTGGTGGTCGATTACTGCGCACAGGCCAATCGTGGGACCCGTCCGCTTTGCGCCAAAGATCGGACGTCGAGATCAGCTTTGACGCCTCCTGAAAGCCAATGTCCGAGTGACCGAGTTGACGGTGTCTCTGGCGCTAAAAGCAGCCATCAAAGGGTGACAGGTCAGCGCTATTTGTCATCTGTCCAAAATCTGCCCCTGCTGATAACCGGCGCTTGCATACATGCCAGTGGTCCTGAATTCTGTCGGACTGACCCCGAAGCCACGTCGGAATACCTTGGCGAAGTAGTTGGGATCCTCGAAGCCGCACATGCCGGAAATATCCTTCACCGGAAGGTCGGCGGACATGGTCAGCAGCTTTGCGGCGCGGTCGAGGCGTCTGTTGAGGACGAACTCAGCCGGAGGAATACCTTCATGCGCCGCGAACACACGCGAGAAATGCGCGCGACTGAGACCGGAAAGCCGCGCCAACTCATCGACCGGCAACGGCAGATGCAGATGCGCGTCGATATAGTCAGTCACCTGACGCACTACCGAATTCTCCGCCACGTCATTTCCGTGCAGTTCGAACACGTCGTCATAGAGTGCCATGGCCGCCTCGTAGGAAATTGCCGAGGCGCGTGCCGGCGTTGAGCCGTCGCCTTTGACCAGCCGGTAGGCGCAGTCGGCCAGATTGTCGACGGTCGCTGCCCGCAGCCTGAACACCGGTCCTTTCGTTGCCAGGACCTCTCTATGGATGCGCAACGCTTCCGCCCCATGCATCGATATCCAGAAAAACTCCCAGCGCTCGCCCTTTTCGACCCAGTAGCGGTGCGAATGCGGAACAACCAACAGCATCGTCTCGCCCGCAGCGATGCGGTAGGACCTGGTTCCGTAACGCAGGTTTCCGGTGCCGCTGATGGTGTGCTGCATCACTGTGAACGGCGTCTGCCCGCGCCTGCGGCCATCCCAACTGTAGCCGGCATCCGATCTCACGTCGTAGCCGGTGCTGGTCGGCATGGTGTGCAATCGCTGCCGAGCGCGCGGCAGAGAAATCATCTTCATCACAGGTCCAAGGTCGACGAGTTTTTGCAGCACAAAATTACCCTACAAAGCACATCTACGCCCTACCGGAGGGACGTGATTTTACGCATACTGACCAAAAAGCAAAAGAGATGAGGATGAAATCGCGGTTGCACGCCGCTTGGTTGCGTGTCTTCCGAATAACACGCCTAGACCGGATTTCCACGAACCGATTTTACCTATCGGTCCAATCCGTTTGCGGAGAAGGTTCGAATGAGCAGATTAAAGATCGCAATCATTGGCGCGGGCAGCGTCGGTTTCACCAAGAAGCTGTTCACGGACATTTTGTGTGTGCCGGAGCTACGCGACATCGAGTTCGCACTGACCGACATCAGCGAGCACAATCTCAAGATGATCGAGTCCATTCTCCTGCGGATCGTCAAGTCGAGCCAGTTTCCTGCACAGGTGACCGCGACGACGGACCGCCGCAAGGCGATCGAGGGCGCGCGCTACATCATTAGCTGTGTGCGCGTCGGAGGTCTCGCCGCCTATGCCGACGATATCCGCATCCCCTTGAAATATGGCGTCGACCAGTGCGTCGGCGATACGATCTGCGCCGGTGGCATTCTCTATGGCCAGCGCAACATCCCGGTCATTCTGGATTTCTGCAAGGACATTCGCGAACTGGCCGAGCCAGGCGCGAAATTCCTGAACTATGCCAACCCGATGGCGATGAACACCTGGGCGGCGATCGAATTCGGCAAGGTCGATACGGTCGGTCTCTGCCATGGGGTCCAGCATGGGGCCGAGCAGATTGCCGAGATCCTCGGCGCCGGGGAAGGCGAGCTCGACTATGTCTGCTCCGGCATCAACCACCAGACCTGGTTCGTCGACGTTCGCGTCAAGGGCCGCAAGATCGGCAAGGATGAGCTCGTCGCCGCCTTCGAGGCGCATCCGGTCTTCTCACGGCAGGAGAAACTCAGGATCGACGTGTTGAAGCGCTTCGGCGTCTATTCGACCGAAAGTAACGGCCACCTGTCGGAATATCTGCCCTGGTACCGCAAACGGCCTGAGGAGACTGCCAAGTGGATCGACATGTCGGACTGGATCCACGGCGAAACCGGTGGTTATCTGCGCTATTCGACCGAAACCCGGAACTGGTTCGAAACCGAATTCCCGCAATTCCTCGAAGATGCCGGAAAGCCCTTCGATCCCGGGCGCCGCTCGAACGAGCACGCCAGCCACATACTGGAGGCGCTCGAGACCGGTCGGGTCTATCGCGGGCACTTCAACGTCAAGAACGAAGGCGTCATCACCAATCTTCCGTCCGATGCAATCATCGAATCGCCTGGTTTCGTCGATCGCTTCGGCATCAACATGGTGGCCGGCATCACGCTTCCGGAAGCCTGCGCCGCGACCTGCATTTCGTCGATTAATGTCCAGCGCATGTCCGTCCATGCGGCAATCTCCGGCGACATCGACCTCCTGAAACTGGCCGTGCTGCACGATCCGCTGGTTGGCGCCATCTGCACGCCGGAAGAGGTCTGGCAGATGGTCGACGAGATGGTTGTGGCGCAAGCGCAATGGCTGCCGCAATTCGCCCATGCGATCGACGGCGCCAAGCAGCGGCTGAGCCGCGCGACGGTGAAAACGCGGGAGTGGAAGGGCGTCGCCCGCCGCGAGGTTCGCTCGATGGAAGAGATCAGGGCCGAAAAGGAAGCCATGAAATTGCGCGCGGCCGGCTGAGACATTGGTTGCGATAAGCCAATGTTCCGGAAAACCGGGCGGACAGGATCGTGCCTCGGCGAATGCGCCCGGGCAGCACGGCACTGTCATCTGAGAAAGCGGAATACCGCTTCTGAGAAAGCGGAATACCGCTTCGTTCGATGCTTGTAGGAGGAGAGCCATGCCATCGCGGCAGGCCCGAAGCATAAGGGAGAAACCAGGACAATGAGCATTTTTGGCTGCATGAAAACCGCCGCGCTTCTGTTTGGCGTATCGGCGTTCGCGATCCAGGCCGTGGCCTCCGAGCCGACGATCGTGCCGGAACAGCCGCCGTTTCCGGCGCAAGGCAACATCAATTACGTGCCGCGCGACTCGATCCTCGAGTTCAAGACGTTGCCGGAATATCGCGAGCCGGAGTGGGTCACCGAAAAATTCGTCAAGACCGGGAAACTGCCTCCGTTGGCCGAGCGGCTGCCGAAGGAGCCGATGGTCTTCAAGACAGGCAACATGCCCGACGGGACAGGCGTCTATGGCGACACGATGCGCCACGTCGTCGGCGGCCGGCCGGAAGGCTGGAACTACAGCGCCGGGCAGACGCAAGGCTGGGGCGGCATTGACATTGCCATGTTCGAATGCCTGACACGCACCGCGCCGCTCTTCCAGGTCGATGCCAAAGACGTCGAGCCGCTGCCCAATCTTGCCCAGAGCTGGGGGTGGTCGGAAGACGGCCACACACTGACGATGAAGTTGATCGAAGGCGCAAAGTGGTCCGACGGAGATCCCTTCGACGCCGATGACGTGATGTTCTATTGGGACGACAATGTCGTCGATCCGAACGTCTCGCCGCTGAACGGTGCAACACCGGAAACGTTCGGAGAAGGCACCACCCTGAAGGCGATAGACAAATATACGATCGAATGGACTTTTAAGGACGCGTTCCCGCGCCAGCATCTCTATGCGATGGCCTATGGAACCTTCTGCCCCGGCCCCTCGCACATTTTGAAGACCAAGCATCCGAAATATGCAGGCACCACCTATGACGAGTACAAGAACGGCTTTCCGCCGGAATACTTGAATATGCCCGTCATGGGCGCCTGGGTGCCTATCGAATACCGTTCGGACGACGTCATCGTGCTTCGCCGCAATCCTTACTATTGGAAGGTGGACGAAGAGGGCAATCAGCTGCCCTATCTCAACGAACTGCACTACAAGCTTTCGACTTGGGCCGATCGCGACGTGCAGGCGATCGCCGGGTCCGGCGATATCTCGAACCTGGAGCAACCGGAAAATTTCGTGGAATCGCTGAAGCGCGCCGCACAGGAAACGGCTCCCGCGCGGCTGGCCTTTGGCGCCCGGCTGATCGGCTACAATCTGCGCATGAACTTTTCAGCCAATGGCTGGGGCGAGCCGGACGAGCGGGCGCAAGCCGTACGCGAGCTCAACCGCAACGTCGATTTCCGTAAGGCCGTGACCATGGCCATCGATCGCAAGAAACTCGGCGAATCCCTCGTCAAAGGACCCTTCACCGCGATCTATCCCGGCGGCATTTCCTCTGGCACGAGCTTCTATGATCGCGCCTCGACGGTGTACTACCCGTTCGATCTGGAAGGCGCCAAGGCGCTGCTGGAGAAGGTCGGGTTGAAGGACACGGACGGCAACGGCGCCGTCAACTTCCCGGCCGGTACAGCTGGCGGCTCGGACGTACAGATCGTGCTTCTCGTGAATTCCGACTACAGCACCGATCGCAATCTCGCGGAAGGTCTGGTCGGCCAGATGGAACAGTTTGGCCTCAAGGTCGTGCTGAACACAATCGATGGCGCGAAGCGCGACGCAACGCAGTACGCCGGCCGCTTCGACTGGCTTGTTCGCCGCAACGAGCAGGAACAGACCTCGGTCGTGCAGAACACGACCCAGCTTGCCCCGACCGGTCCGCGCACGAGTTGGCATCACAGGGCAGGAACGGACGGCACGGTCGATCTGATGCCGTTCGAGCAGGAGATGGTGAACATCGTCAACAAGTTCATTTCCAGCAACGACAATGACGAGCGGGCTGATCTGATGAAGCAGTTCCAGAAGATCTCGACGACGAATCTCGATACGATCGGCCTGACAGAATATCCGGGTGCGCTCATCATCAACAAGCGCTTCTCCAACATTCCGGAAGGCGTGCCGATCTTCATGTTCAATTGGGCGGAGGACACGATCATCCGTGAACGGGTCTTCGTCGCCGCCGACAAGCAGGGCGACTACGAGCTGTTCCCCGAGCAGCTTCCCGGCAAGCCCGGTGAAGGCGGCCCGATCAACTGACGGCAGTCGATTTCTCCTCCGGTGGGCATCCGCCGGGGGAGAGGTTCCGAATTGAACCGTGGAGATACCGCGCCTCGTGAAGGAGCAGATCGCCACGCGCCACAAGAGAAGCAAACACGATCATGTTCAGATTTCTGCTTGTGCGTATCGCCTCGGCGGTTCCTGTCCTGTTCGTCCTGAGCGTCGTGACGTTCGCGATCATCCAGGCACCCCCCGGCGACTACAGCGACTATATCCGGTCGCAAATGATCAACCAGGGCGGCGCGTCCTTCGAGGAGGCTGACGCCCAGGCGCAGGTCTACAAGATCGCGCACGGCCTCGATAAGCCCTTGCCTGTCCAGTACGTCAACTGGATCACCGGCATCGTCACCCGCGGCGATTTTGGTCACAGTCTCTTCTATAACAAGCCTGTCGCCGATGTGGTCGGCGAACGTCTGCCCCGCACGCTGGCGCTGGCGCTCGTCTGCCATATCCTGGCATCGGTGATCGGCATCACCTTCGGCGTCTTGGCGGCAACCCGGCAATATTCCTGGGTGGACAGCGTGCTGTCGGGGATCTCGTTTCTCGGCATGACGGTACCGCGATTCCTGATGGCGCTGATCATCGTCTATATCCTGGTGTTCCACTTCAATGTCACTGAGATCAACAGCTTCCATTCCGCCCGCTATGGCGCAGTCCCCTGGTCGTGGGGCAAGTTCGTCGATCTGGTCAAGCATGTCTGGCCGGTCATCGCGATCGCCACCTTGGGCGGACTCGCCTACAACATGCGCGTCATGCGGGGCAATCTTCTCGATACGCTGAACGCCCAATATGTCGAAACGGCTCGGGCCAAGGGCCTGAGCGAGGGCGCGGTGGTCATGCGCCACGCCGTGCCGAACGCGCTGCATCCGCTCGTCATGTATCAGGGCGTCGTGATGCCCTACATGCTGACCGGCGAGATCGAAACCGCGATCATCTTCGCCCTGCCGACGGTCGGCCCGGCCATCGTCGGCTCGATGTGGGTCGGCGACGTCTATGTCACGGCGACCTTCATGCTGGTTCTGTCGGTGACGCTGATCGTCGGCAACATCATCGCCGACATGCTGCTTGCAGCGCTCGACCCGCGGGTTCGCCTTGGGGGAGGGGCCGACGCATGAAAGCCGACGTCCAATCCGTAGTCTGCGCCTCCGTGCCCCCGGCCAAAGGCAATGGCAACGAAACTTATACCGCGCTCGTCTGGCGCCGTCTGAAGCGATCCTGGACCGGCATGATAGGGCTGATCCTTGTCTGCCTTCTGATGATCATGACGATATTCGCGGAGTTCTTCGCACCCGTCGATCCGAAGCTGACCGGCGTCGGTTTCGCGCCGCCGCAGACCATCAGCATGACGGACCGGGACGGCAATTTCGTCTTTCCGCCGCGCACCTATCAAATTCGTGAGACAGAAGAACTTGATCCCGTCACGTTCCAGCCGATCGTCGGCCCCGACTACGAAAACCCGCAGACGCTCGGCTTTTTCGTCAAAGGGTTCGAATACAGGCTTTTCGGACTGATCCCGGCGCAGCGGCATTTCTTCGGCGCCACCGACGGAAGCCCGGTCAATTTCCTCGGCACCGACAAATTTGGCCGCGATGTGCTGTCGCGCATCATCTACGGCTCGCGCATTTCGCTGATGATCGCCCTGACCGTGGTGTTCATCATCACGGTAGTCGGCACGACGGTCGGCATGGTGTCCGGATATTTCGGCGGAAGGTTCGACGCATGGGTGCAGCGCTTCGTCGAACTGGTGCTCGCCTTTCCGCAACTGCCGCTCTATCTCGCGCTCACCTCGCTGATCCCGGTGACGGCGCCGACCAACGTCTTCCTCGCCTTCGTCATCTTCGTCATGTCGGCGCTCGGCTGGGCGCAGATGTCACGCGAGGTCCGTGGCAAGACGCTGGCGCTGGCGCGGATCGACTATGTGCGGGCGGCGATGGCGATCGGCGCAACCGACCGCCGGATCATCTTTCAGCATATTTTCCCCAACGTCATGAGCCACGTCATCGTCGCCGTCACGCTGGCGATCCCCAATGTCGTGCTGCTTGAATCCTTCCTCGGCTTCCTAGGTTTTGCGGTGAAGCCGCCGCTGATCTCCTGGGGGCTGATGCTGCAGGATACCGCGACATACTCGGTCATTGGGTCCTATCCCTGGATCCTTGCCCCCGTGGGTTTCGTGCTGGTCACCGTCTTTGCGTTCAATGCGCTGGGCGATGGTCTTCGCGACGCCGTCGATCCCTATTGAGAAGGCCGACACCATGGCTCTGACGGAAAAGACTTCGATGGCGCCGGACGAACGTCACGATCATGCGGTGAGGACCGGCAGTCCGATCATCGACGCCCGCAATGTCGCGGTGACCTTCAAGGTGGAAGGCGGAACGGTCGACGCGGTCAAGGATGTCTCGTTTCAGCTCTATCGCGGCGAGACCATCGCTGTGGTGGGTGAATCCGGCTCCGGCAAGTCGGTGACGGCGCGCACAATCATGGGCCTGCTCACCAAGCGCGCCACCGTGGCCGTGCACTCGCGGATCGAATATGATGGCAAGAACGTGCTGAAATTCTCCGACCGGCAGCGCCGGGCGCTGCGCGGCGACCGTATTTCGATGATATTCCAGGAGCCAATGAGCTCGCTCAATCCGGTCTACACGGTCGGCGCGCAGATCATCGAGGCGATCCGCGTTCATCAGAAGATGAGCCGCAGGCAAGCCGCGGAGCGTACGCTGGAGCTGTTGCGGCAGGTGCAGATTCCGGACCCGGAAAGCCGCTTCAACCAGTATCCGCACCAGCTTTCAGGCGGTCAGCGCCAGCGCGTCATGATCGCCATGGCGCTCGCCAACAATCCGGACGTACTCATCGCCGACGAACCCACGACGGCACTCGACGTCACCGTGCAGGCGCAGATCCTCAACCTCATCCGTGATCTGCAGCAGAAGCTCGGTATGGCGGTAATCCTGATCACCCACGACCTGACAGTCGTTCGCCAGTTTTCCGACTACGTCTATGTCATGAGCCAGGGCGAGGTAAAGGAGCACAACACTACTGAAGCGCTCTTCAAAAACCCGCAGCATCCCTATACGCGCCATCTTCTGGCGTCCGAACCAAAGGGCATGGCCAATCCGACGCCGGTGGACTCAGCCATCATTCTCGAGGGCAGCAATGTGCGGGTGTCGTTCATGCTAAAGCATGGCGGGTTCTTCAAGCCGCGGCTCAAGGAACTCGTCGCCGTCGACAGCCTCAGCCTAAAGCTTCACCGGCACGAAACGCTGGGGCTGGTCGGCGAATCCGGGTCCGGCAAGACGACGTTCGGGCAGGCGCTGGTGAAGCTCCTGACGGCCGACGGCGGCGAAATCTTCTTCGACGGCGAACCGATCCACGCAAGGACACGTGACCAGATGCGGCCGCTCAGATCGCGCATGCAGGTCGTCTTTCAGGATCCGTTCTCCTCGCTCAATCCGCGCATGTCGGTCGGCCAGATCATCGAGGAGGGGCTGATCGTCAATCGGCTCGGCGTCAACAAAAGTGATCGGTTGCAGCGCGTGGAGCAGGCGCTTGTCAGCGCCGGGCTTCCGCACAACATCCTGTCGCGCTTTCCGCACGAGTTTTCCGGCGGACAGCGCCAGCGCATCGCTATTGCGCGGGCAATCGCACTCGAACCGGAATTCATCCTGCTCGACGAGCCGACATCGGCGCTCGATCTCTCCGTTCAGGCCCAGATCATCGACCTCCTGCGCAAACTGCAGGACGAGCGCGGCCTGAGCTATCTCTTCATTTCCCACGACCTCAAGGTCGTACGCGCGCTCTGTCATCGGGTCGTGGTGATGCAGCACGGAAAAATCGTCGAGGAGGGACCCGTCGACGAGGTTCTTTCCCATCCGAGGACGGCCTACACCGAACGGCTCGTCAAGGCCGCGTTCGAGGTAGCCGCATAAATCGCAGACAAGAGGCGCAATTCATGATGAGACAACCCAAAATCACGTTCATCGGGGCCGGTTCCACCGTCTTCATGAAGAATGTCATCGGCGATGTGCTGCAGCGGCCGTCTCTTTCGGGCGCTACCATCGCGCTGATGGACGTCAATCCGCAGCGCCTGGAAGAAAGCGAGATCGTCGCCGGAAAGCTTGTCATGACGCTTGGCGCTGCGGCGACCATCGAGACGCATTCCAGCCAGCGCAAGGCCCTGGAAGGCGCGGACTTCGTCGTCGTTGCCTTCCAGATCGGCGGCTACGAGCCCTGCACGGTCACTGATTTCGAGGTGCCGAAGAAATACGGCCTGCGCCAGACGATCGCCGATACGCTCGGCGTTGGCGGCATCATGCGGGGTTTGCGCACCGTGCCGCATCTCTGGAAAATCTGCGAAGACATGATGGCAATCTGCCCCGACGCCATCCTCTTGCAATACGTCAACCCGATGGCGATCAACACCTGGGCGATTGCGGAAAAGTATCCGCTCATCAAGCAGGTCGGTCTCTGCCATTCGGTGCAGGGAACGGCTTTCGAGCTCGCCCGCGATCTCGAAATCCCGCTCGAGGAAATCCGTTACCGTGCCGCCGGCATCAACCACATGGCCTTCTACCTGAAATTCGAGCATCGGCAGGCCGATGGCAGCTACCGCGACCTTTATCCGGATCTTGTGCGCGGCTATCGCGACGGGCGATTTCCGAAACCAAGCCACTGGAATCCGCGCTGCCCGAACAAGGTGCGTTACGAGATGCTGACACGCCTCGGCTATTTCGTCACCGAAAGCTCGGAGCATTTCGCCGAATACACGCCCTATTTCATCAAGGACGGCAGGCCCGATCTGATCGAGAAGTTCGGCATTCCGCTCGATGAATATCCCAAGCGCTGCATCGAGCAGATCGAGCGTTGGAAAGGGCAGGCGGCCACCTACCGGAGCGCCGAGAACATCGAGATCGAGGAGAGCCATGAATATGCTTCCTCAATCATGAACTCGGTCTGGACCGGCGAGCCCTCGGTTATTTACGGCAATGTCCGCAACAATGGCTGCATCACCTCGCTGCCGGAAAATTGCGCGGCCGAAGTGCCATGCCTGGTCGACGCGTCCGGCATCCAGCCGACCTTCATCGGCGCCTTGCCGCCGCAACTGACGGCGCTCATCCGCACCAATGTCAATGTGCAGGAACTGACTGTCGCGGCCTTGATGACGGAAAACCGCGAGCATCTTTATCACGCGGCGATGATGGATCCGCATACCGCCGCCGAGCTCGATCTCGACCAGATCTGGTCGCTGGTCGACGACCTGCTCGCCGCGCACCGCGACTGGATTCCGGAGTGGGCGCGGATCTCGAAAAACGTGCAGGCAGCGTAAGGACGAAACGGTTTTGGTTTGGCTGCAAGCACTGGCGGCCGGGCTCAAGCTAGATGTGGAGCCTTAACAGGTTGTCCTCGGCGAGGGCGAGTCTGCTGATGGGCGGTTTTGATTTTAGGCTGCACGCGTCCGGATAGGGCAAACGTCGCAACTACGCCGGTCCCAAACAGTGGCGGCAATTAGGTTGACGTCCTGGATTGGGTTTAGGTTAGACGTTCGTCTTCGGCAAGATTGTCACAATGTGGTCATTCGCTGCCAAATTGCCGAATGTCCGCTATAAGCCGGACACGGCGGCATGCGGGCTATCCGCCGAGGAGGTCTTTTTCTCCTGAAGCTTCCGGTCGCGTCCGGCCCAACGCTGTTGGTCCGCAATGCGTCGCATGTCTGCCCTTGAGGCGATCTTTGCGATTGCCGGATAACTGACGCTGCCGGCGACCACCTGGACATCTTATTGCGCCAGAAGCAGACATTTCTGATCGCGGGGCAGGTTGCCCGGATGGGTCGCTACTTCGGCATTGGGAGGAGACTTCTGAAGTCCCGATCCCTCTCCGCCCCCAGATCGGTATTGATGTACCGACACCGGGTAGTCATACTTACGGGGCAAGTGAGGAGAAAACGAAACACAATGCGTCTGCTGCCAAATCTGCTCTCCCGTTTTGTAAAAAACGGGCGCCTGACTGTCATATTCGAGGACGGTTTCAGGCAAGCCTTCGGCAGTGGACAGGATGGGCCCGACGTGACGATCCGCCTAACCGACAAAGCGGTCGAACGCGAGATCTTCTTCAATCCGGAACTGAAGGCGGCCGAAGCCTACATGGATGGCCGCCTGGTGATCGAGAACGGTGGCAAAGCATTTGACCTCTTGTCACTTTTTTCCGTCAACCGCACTGGGTTGGCAGCCCACCCTGTTCAGAAGGCGTTGCGGAAAGTCTGGCGTGCGTTGCGCCGTCGCCAGCAGAACAACAAGCTCGGTCTCGCCGCCAAAAACGTTCAGCATCACTACGACATCCCGACGAAATTTTATGAGCTATGGCTCGACGAGACAATGGCCTATTCGTGCGCCTATTACACGGCACCGGACAACAGTCTGCAGCAAGCGCAGATCGACAAGCATCGCCACATTGCCGCGAAGCTCAAGCTAGAGCCAGGCATGCATGTGATGGAAATCGGCTCAGGCTGGGGCGCTCTCGCCATCTATCTCGCCAAGTATTGCGACGTGAAGGTCACGGCGATCAACGTTTCGACGGAGCAACTGGCGGCGTCTCGGCTTCGAGCGATCGAGGCCGGGGTCGCTCATCAGATCGATTTTCGCGAGGTCGACTATCGCGAGGTCAGCGGACAGTTCGACCGTGTTGTCTCGATCGGAATGATGGAGCACGTGGGCGTCGTTCATTTCGACAGCTATTTCACGATCATTGGTAGATTGTTGAAGGAGGGCGGCTTCGCATTGGTTCATGCGATCGGACGCATGTCACCGCCTGGTACGACGGCGCCGTTCATCCGCAAGTATATCTTTCCAGGTGGGTATGTGCCGGCTTTGTCAGAGGTGTTTGCCTCGTTGGAGCGCACGGGGATCTGGTGCGCCGACTGCGAAAATATGCGGCTGCACTATTACTGGACGATCCACGATTGGCGTCTCGGTTATGAGGCCAGGCGCGAGGAGGCAGTCGCCATGATGGGCGAACGCTTCTGCCGTATGTGGGATTTCTATCTGGCGTCGGCCGAACTCGGCTTCCTAAACGGTTCAAATTTTGTCTTCCAGATACTGATCTCGGCTTGCCGTGACGATGTCCCAATCATCCGCGATTACATTGTCGAAGAAGAGCGACGCCTACTGAACTCGATGCAGGCGAGTGCGTAGTTTCGCTACCTACGCCGCGGGCCCGGTCCGCTGGTTAGCCCGCCCTGCAGGACTCGGATGACATCATCCCGCCGGTCAATCTTCGTCCGACAGAAGCGCCAGTGCAACCAATCGACAAGTCCGCAGGTCAAAGCGGTCGGCCACGAATGACAGCTTTGCGCCTAGGCCGACATCGGGCCTTGCAGGTCGAATGTCCGCTATCGTTATCCCCTGCACCGCAAGCCGACCGACCGCTAACGTGAAGAGTTTCGGGCGCCGGCAGGCGTACGAAAGTCCCCGAGGAAGGAACCCGCGGGCCACGGGCGATGGCTATG